>NZ_JBSFBZ010000043.1:0-67333 GCF_053593195.1 Saccharopolyspora sp. NPDC002376 | reverse complement strand
ATTTTCAGGCCGTGAAGCTCCGGGGAGCATTTCCTCTGTTCGCTTTCTTATGTCGGTAACTCTAGCAGGCCCATTTTCCGGTGTTTCAGGGGGGGTCACTTTCGTTTCCCGTTCCCGTTTCGTTATCTCCCGGATATCGAACCAGTTTAGAGTTATCAACCGCGAAAGCGATTCGCATTTTCAAAGTCTTCGTTTCAGAGCCAGGCCAGCCTACCACTCGTTTGTGGAGACTTGGTCGTGACCCCGCGTCAGGCCCGTTCCGGTTTTCCCGGCCCGTGTCGCGCTGACCTGGATAACATTACACACCCCGAAACACCCCCTGAACACCACCCCCACTTAATGGCAAAACCCCAGGTGAGACCGGGTTTTTCCGGCTTCGCCTGGGGTTCGCCAGTCAGGGGTCAGGAACGGGCTGCCTTCTCCTGGAGGGCGGCGTCCTTGTCGAGGACCATGCTTTCGAGGTCCGACTGGAACTTCGCCATGTCCGCGCGGAGGCGGGCACCGAGTTCTCCGGAATCCGCAGCGAGCGTGCGGACCGCGAGCAGTCCCGCGTTGCGGGCTCCGCCGACCGACACCGTTGCCACCGGAACACCCGCCGGCATCTGCACGATCGACAGCAGCGAGTCCATGCCGTCGAGGTGCTTCAGCGGAACCGGGACACCGATCACCGGCAGGACCGTCGCCGAGGCGACCATGCCCGGCAGGTGGGCGGCACCGCCCGCACCGGCGATGATCACGCGGATTCCGCGGTCGGCCGCGGTCCGGGCGTAGTCCAGCATCCGCTGCGGAGTGCGGTGCGCGGAGTAGACGCCGACCTCGAAGGGCACGTCGAACTCGGTGAGCGCATCTCCGGCCGCCTGCATCACCGGCCAGTCGGAGTCGCTGCCCATGATCACGCCGACCAGCGGGTTCTCGCCTGCCACGCTCGGACCTCTCTTCACGTCAGTGGATCTCGTAGCCGTCCAGCCACTCGGCGTGCGACAGCCAGTGCGCCGCCAGCCGAGCCTGCTCCCGCACTTCTTCCATGCGGTCGCCGAGGACGGTGATGTGGCCGAGCTTGCGGCCAGGCCGTTCGCTCTTGCCGTACAGGTGCACCTTCGCGTGCGGGTAGCGCGCGAAAAGGTGGTGCAGCCGCTCGTCCACGCTCATCGTCGGTTCGGTCGGCGAGCCGAGCAGGTTCGCCATGACCACCGCGGGCGCGGTCAGCTCGGTGGCGCCCAGCGGGTAGTCCAGGACCGCGCGCAGGTGCTGCTCGAACTGCGAGGTCCGCGCGCCTTCGATCGTCCAGTGGCCGGAGTTGTGCGGGCGCATCGCCAGCTCGTTGATCACCAGGCCGTCGTCGGTCTCGAACAGCTCGACCGCGAGCACGCCGGTGACGCCGAGCGATTCGGCGACCTTCAGCGCGAGCTGCTGGGCCTCCTCGACCAGTTTCTGGCCGGCGTCCGGAGCCGGGGCCAGGACTTCGACGCAGATGCCGTCTTCCTGAACCGTCTCGACCAGCGGCCAGACCGCACCTTGTCCGAACGGCGAGCGCGCAACCAGTGCGGCGAGCTCACGGCGCAGCGGCACGCACTGCTCGACGAGCAGCGGTGCACCGCCTTCCAGCAGTTCGGCAACGGTTCGCTCGGCACCATCTGGAGTGTTGAGCATCCACACGCCGCGGCCGTCGTATCCGCCGCGGGCGGTCTTGAGCACGCACGGCCAGCCGTGCTCGGCGCCGAACTTCAGGACGTCGGCGACCTCGGTGACCTCGGCGAACGGCGGCACCGGCAGGTCGAGCTCGGCGAGCTTGCGGCGCATCACGAGCTTGTCCTGGGCGTGCAGCAGCGCATCCGGTCCGGGCTGGACGGACACGCCTGTCGCGGCCAGGGCTCGCAGGTGATCGCCGGGGACGTGCTCGTGATCGAAGGTGATCACGTCGCAGCCCTGCGCGAAGTTCTTCAGCGCTTCGAGATCGGTGTGGTGGCCGATCTCGACGTTCGGCGAAACGAGGGCGGCTGAGTCGTCCTTCGAGGTGACGAGCACCTTCAACGACTGCCCCAACGGGATCGCGGCCTGGTGGGTCATCCTCGCCAGCTGGCCGCCACCGATCATGCCGACAACTGGGGTTCCGGTCCGGTGGTCCACGCCGTCAGAGTAGAGCTGCGCAGGCCACACACCTGCGCCGGCACCTACCAGAGCGACCCGCATCACACAGAATTTGTCTCCGGATTCCTTTTGCGCAGCGATGCAGGTAGCGGAACCTCAGCGCCCCGCCTGGACTCCGGGTCCCGCCCTTATGCATGCCAGGTCAGAGCGAGGCCAGAAGGGCGCATGCCCCTTCGTGGTCGACGGGCAGCGGTTCCTGCCTGATTCGAACCTCGCGGCCAACCTGCAGCGACGGATCCGCTGCGAGGCGGTGTTCGATCATGCGGCGGGCGTGGAGCCAGCGAGCCGAGAGCTGCGGGGTGCGCTTGGTCAGCACCGCTGCGGTGGCCGAGCGTAAGAGGGACACCGTCTCCCCCGCGTCGAACGCCGTCCGCAGGACGTCGGCGATCAGCACCATCCCCATCATCCGCGAGTAGCCGTCGGCCGGTCCGTCGAGCGAGACCGCGAGCAGGGCGTAGTCCTCGCTCGCCGACCTGCCTCGGGCCCGCGCTTCCCGGTACACCTCGTGCAACCGGGTGCGCAGGTAGCCGGTCGTGGTGAGGCCGGTCAGCGGGTCCTCGACCTCGTGCCCGACCGACAGCCGCGCGATCACGTCGGCCCAGCCCAGCGCGGTGGTGCGCACCATCGCTGTCGGCACCACGTCCGGGTCCGCTGACACGAGCCCGTCGTGGGCCCCGGTCGCGACCGCGTGCAGCGCTGCCAGGTCTTGCAGCGTTCCGGCCAGGCCGACGCCGGCTTCCGCCCGCGCAGCGCCCAGGTCCGTCAACGGGTCCACCAGGTCCTTGTCCGAGACGACCGCCGCGCACACCACGTCCACCGCGTCCGAGGCCCAATCGCTCGGAAACGGCCACCCAGCGGCAAGACTGGCGGTTCGCCAGCGCGACCGCAGGGCCCGCTGGCGACCCTGCGCGACCGTCGCATCACACTTGAGCGGCCACTCCCTCATTCGCAACGCCCTCCTTCGACTCCCTGTCATCGGGACGGAGCAATGAGTCGCCCATGACGGTGCAGGGGATGACGTCATCAATGGGATCTAGATCACAATCGATCCAACGGCGTCATGGCTGCACCGACCGGGACTCCCTAAGTCGGCAGCTCTGTCGGCAGATCTAGAGTCTCCCGCGGGGAGGAAGGTGCGGCGTGGCGACAATTCCGGCGGAAGTCCAGGGGCCCAGCGATGGGGAACTCCTGGAAGAAGTCCGCAGCGGCTCGTCAGCCGCGTACGCGCAGCTCTACGAACGACACGTCGGCGCGGCCTACAACATGGCCCGCCAGGTCGCCAAGTCCGCCGCTGAGGCCGATGACCTGGTGTCCGAGGCGTTCGCCAAGGTTCTCGACACCCTGCGCGACGGCCGCGGCCCGAACACCGCATTCCGCGCGTACCTGCTCACCGCGCTGCGGCACACCGCTTACGACCGCACCCGCCGCGAGCGGAAGGTGCAGCTCGCCGACGACGTGACGGAGGTTTCCGGCGCGGACGTCAGCGTGCCGTTCACCGACACCGCCGTCGCCGGGTTGGAGCGCACCCTCGCCGCGCAGGCGTTCGCGCGGTTGCCCGAGCGCTGGCAGACCGTGCTCTGGCACGTCGAGGTGGAAGGCCAGACTCCGGCGCAGGTCGCGCCGCTGCTCGGGTTGACGCCGAACGGCGTGTCCGCCCTCGCCTACCGCGCCCGCGAGGGCCTTCGGCAGGCGTACCTGCAGGTGCACCTCGGGCAGTTGGACGACGCCGAGTCCGGGGTCGAGCACTGCCGGGCGACGGTGGACCGGCTTGGCGCGTGGACGCGTCGCGGTCTGTCGAAGCGGGAGACCGCGCAGGTCGAGTCGCACCTCGACAGCTGCGACCGGTGCCGGGCGCTGGCCGCGGAGCTCGCCGACGTCAACGGTGCGCTGCGGGTCATCATCGCGCCGCTGGTGCTCGGGGCATCCGCCACCGGTTACCTGGCCGTTTCTTCTTCCGGCGGCGCAGCTGCCGGAGCGTTGGCCGCGGGGAGCGCGTCCGGCGCTGCCGGAGCGGCGGGCGCAGCCAGCTCCGGGCCGCGGCAGGCGATCATCGCCGGGGCAGCGACCTCGGTGCTGGTCGCCGCGGTCGCCATCGCCATGACTTCCGGAACCGACCAGACCGTTCCGCTGGCGGCTGAGCCGCCGCCCGCCGTCGAACCTGCGCCGCAGCAACCGCCGCCCCCGGCACCGCAGCCGCCAGCGCCGCTTCCGCCTGCACCGCAGCAGCCACCGGCGCCGAGCCCCGCGCCGCCGCCTCCGGCACCGCAGCCACCGGCGCCGTCTCCAGCTCCGCCACCACCGGCGACGCCTTCGCTCAACGCGTCCGGTCCGGGACAGCCGATCCATCTGGACGCTGGTGGGGTCCCGGTCGATCTGCCGATCACCGTGAGCAACAGCGGTTCGGGCGACTCGGAGCCGGTCACCGCCGAGCTGGACCTGCCGCCGGGGGTTTCCGCGAAGCTGCCCGGTGCGATGTCGTCGTCCGGGCCCGCCTCGACCACTCCGCAGAGCACGTCGATGCTGCGCGCTCAGCCGCCGGGCTCGCCGACGGTGAGCTGCGAGACCACCCGGTCGACCACCACCATCTGCACCACCGACCGCGGGCTGCGGCCCGGCGAGTCGTTCACCTTCAACTTCCAGGTGCGCGCCAACGAGTCCTCCAACGGGGGCGAGATCATCGCCAACATCTCCGCCGGTACCGCGATCGAGCTGCACCTGGACGCGGTGCCGATCGTGGTCAAGCCGCCGGCGCCGGTGAACGGGATCGACCTGCTGGCCTGGGGCTGGTCGCACATGCCCTGGGCGGACAGCAAGATCGCCATGACGGTCCGCAACACCGGGACCAGCACCGGACGCGCGGAAGCGGTCGCCGAGATCCCGGAGGGCGTGCAGGCACAGGCCGTACCGCCGCAGTGCGACGTGGCGCCGGACCAGCGCCGGGTTCGCTGCGCCCAGGACCTCGCGCCCGGTGCCTCGTTCACCAGTGCGGTGTGGCTGACCGCCGTGCCGGACTACCCGCAGCCCGCTGCTGACCAGCCGCGGAGCGGGGACATGATTTCCCGGGACGTGACGGTTCCGGTGACCGCTCGGCTCGGCTCGGCGAGCCAAAGCCAGCTGGTGACGGTGCCGCTGTGGTCGCCGGCACCGAAGCCGCCGGAACCGCCGAAGCCGCCGGAGTGCTGGTGGTCCTGGTGGCCGCTGGGCTGGAACCACAACCGGCCGCCGTGGTTCCCGTCCGATCACGGGGACCCGTGGCACTGCTGGTGGCCGGAGCCCGCGGTCCCGTCGCTGGATCCGCCGACGACGACGTCCGCAACGAAGCCGACCACCGAGGACCCGACGAGCACGCGTCCGACGACGGTGCCGCTGACCAGCACGGCGCCGCCCACGACGTCGACCCCGCCGACGACGAGCGCTCCGCCAGAGACGACTCCGCCGACCTCGACGACGACGCCGCCCAGCAGCACCGCGCCACCGTCCAGTTCGGAGGCTCCTAGCAGCAGCGCACCGCCGTCGTCGAGCACGACACGCCCGCACGAGGGTCCGCAGCCCAGGTGAATCAGGGCTCGGGTTCCGACGACTGGCGCTGTCCGGACAGCCCAACTACGTAGACTCGGGCTGTGTCCGTCGTCGATTCGGTGCTGGCCCGTGTCCCGCAGCAGTACCGGCAGCTCGCGATCCGGCATCGCGAGCTGTTGAAGTTCGGCATCATCGGCGGGATCACCTTCATCATCGACACCGGCATCTTCTACGCGCTGAAGCTGACCGTGCTCTCGCCCAAGCCCGTGACCTCGAAGGTCATCGCGGTGCTGGTCGCGACGATGGTGTCCTACTGGCTCAACCGGGAGTGGTCGTTCCGCACCCGCGGCGGCCGGCAGCGGCACTCCGAGGCGACGCTGTACTTCGTGATCAGCGCGATCGGGGTCGGGCTGTATTCGGCGCCGCTGTGGGTGTCCCGGTACGTGCTGCACCTGCAGACGCCGTACACCAGCCGCTTCGTCGAGGAGATCGCCGACTTCACCGCGGCGCAGATCGTCGGGTTGCTGCTCGGCATGGCGTTCCGCTGGTGGGCGTTCCGCAAGTGGGTGTTCCCCACCGAGCAGGCGAAGCAGGCTCAGGACCGCGACCGCATACCGGTCAGCTGACTTCGCACGCGCGGGTCAGCGCGGGGTGGGTTCGGACTTCCAGGGCAGGCCGAGGACGTCGTCAGCTCGGGCCACCGGGAGGAAGACCTCGAACATCGCCGGGCGGGCCTGGCTGAGTTCGAGGCGACCGCCGTCGGCTTCGACCAGGGCTCGGGCCAGCGCCAGGCCGACGCCGGTGGAGCCGTGGCCGGAGAAACCCCGCTCGAAGACGTAGGGCACCAGTTCGTCCGGGACACCGGAGCCCGCGTCGCTGACCTCGACGACGACGGTTCCGCCGCCTTGCCGCGCTGCGAGGGTGACGGTGCCTTCGCCATGCCGGAGCGCGTTGTCGAGCAGGACGCCGATCGTTTCGCGCAGGCGGGTGGGCGTGACGCGGGCCAGCAGCTCTTCCTCCACCTTCAGCCGCAGGGTGCGGCCTTCGGCCTTCAACGGTTCGCGCCACTCAGCCGCCACGTCGGAGAGCAGCGTTGAGATGTCGAGGGGTTCGGCGTCGCGGGCGCGTGCGGCGGTGGCTGCGGCGAGCAGGTCGTCGAGGACTCCGGAGAGGCGTTCGGCCTGCTCAAGAGCTGCGCCTGCTTCCTCCGCCACTTCCGGGTCGTCCGTCGCTGCCAGCGTTTCCAGCCGCAGGTGCATGGCGGTCAGGCGGCTGCGGAGCTGGTGCGACACGTCGCCCACCAGCTCGCGTTCGCGCTGGACCAGTTGCGACAGCGCGGCGCCGGAGGCGTCCAGTGCATCCGCGACCCGGTCCAGCTCGGGGACCCGGTGGCGCTGCGGGTCGGCTCGGAAGTCGCCCGCGCCGAGGCGCGCCGCGCGGGCCGCGACGTGGCGGAGCGGGTCGGACAAGCGTCGCGCAGTCACCGACGCCACGATCATCCCGGTACCTGCGGAGAGGACCACCAGCAGCAGCACCAGGCCGGCGACCTGGATCTGCTGGGTTCGCACGGGACCGCTCGGCGCGGCGATCGTCACCGTGCCGCTCTGCACCATCGGCACGCTCTCGACCAGCGGGTGCTCGCCGGGGTCGGGGCCGTAGGCGTAGTCGTGGGCTTGGGTGCGCACGATCAGTCGCGCGCCGTCGGGCACCGCCAGCCGTGCCGCGTTGAGGTCCACCGGGCGTTGGGCGGCGATCTGCTCGTCGAGCAGCGTCGCGATCTGCTGAGCGCGGGTGGACAGGTCGTTGACCGTGATGTCCTGGACGAGCTTGAGCGCGCTGAACCCCAGCGGCAGCCCGAGGACGACAGCGGTGACGGCGACGGCCAGCAGCGTGGCCTGCAGGATTCGACGGCGCATCGCGGGTCAGTCCGCGTTGAAGCGGAACCCGACACCGCGCACGGTGGCGATGCGGGTCTCGTCCAGCCGGCCGTTGCTGTCGCTGAGCTTCCGGCGCAGCCAGGAGATGTGCATGTCCAGCGTCTTGCTGCCCTTGCGGTCGGACTCCGGCCAGACCTCCTCGAGGATCTCCTCGCGGGTCACCACCTGGCCGGCGTGCTGCATGAGCACCCGGAGCAGCTCGTACTCCTTGTTCGCCAGCTGCACCTCGTGCTCGTCGACCAGCACCCGGCGGGCCGCCAGGTCGAGGCGGACGCCGGAGGCCTCCAGCGTTTCCGGGGCACCGCGGCGGAGCAGGGCGCGGATGCGGGCCATCAGCTCGGCGAGCCGGAACGGCTTGGCCACGTAGTCGTCGGCGCCCGCGTCCAAGCCGACGACGAAGTCGACCTCGTCGGTGCGGGCGGTCAACATCAGCACCGGCAGGCCGCGGCCCTGCGCGCGCAGCCGGCGGCACACCTCCAGACCGTCCATCTCCGGCAGTCCGAGGTCCAGCACCAGCAGGTCGATCCCGCCGGAGGCGGCGGCGCGCAGCGTCGAAGGGCCGTCCTCGATCACCTGGACGGTGTATCCCTCGCGTTGCAGCGCCCTGGACAGCGGCACAGCGATGGCCGGGTCGTCTTCTGCCAGCAGCACCACGCTCACACCACCAGCCTAGAGCCTGTCCCCGAGGCCCCTTTGCGTAACGGTCCGAGTAGCGCTTTCCACGACGAACTCGATTTGCGCGGCGGTGCGGCTGAACGCCTTCGACGTTTCACCTCGAAAGGTCGGCGATCAACGCCGGCGAAAGGTGATCGCGTCCGGTGTCCTGGCTGCCGATGACGCTGAGCTGCGGACTAGGGTGCCTGGCGTGACCAGCGATCTCGACCTCGCCCTGCACCTCGCCGACGTCGCCGACGGCATCACCAGCAGCCGGTTCCGGGCACGGGACCTGAGCGTGGACCGCAAGCCCGACCGGACTCCGGTCACCGACGCCGACCTCGCGGTGGAGGACGCGGTGCGCGAGGTGCTCGCCGAGCACCGGCCGGACGACGTCGTCGCCGGGGAGGAGCGCGGCGGTTCGGCGGGCGAAGGCCGGGCGTGGGTGCTCGACCCGATCGACGGCACGAAGAACTTCCTGCGCGGCGTTCCGGTGTGGGCGACGTTGATCGCGCTGGTCGACGGTGGTCGTCCGGTGATCGGCGTGGTCAGCGCCCCGGCGCTGGGCAAGCGCTGGTGGGCGGAGACCGGGGCTGGCGCCTGGTGCCGGACCGGTGAGGCGGAGCCGGAGCGGATCTCGGTGTCCGGGGTTCGCGACCTCGGCGACGCGTACGTGTCGACCACTCACCTCGGAACCTGGGTGGAGCACCACTCGCGGGAGTCCTACCTGCGGTTGGTCGACGCCTGCTGGGAGAACCGGGCGTTCGGCGACTTCTGGCAGCACTGCCTGGTTGCCGAGGGCGTTATCGACATCGCCGCGGAGCCGATCGTGAACCCGTGGGACGTCGCGGCGGCGCAGGTCCTGGTGACCGAAGCCGGCGGCACCTTCACCGACCTGACCGGCACCCCGCGCTACGACAACGGAACCGCCCTGTCCACCAACGGCCACCTGCACACCGAGGCGCTCACCCTCCTCGAGCGCTGAGCCCCGCCCCGGGGGGTTAGGGCTTGAGGAGGCGGGCGTAGCGGGAGCCTGCTGCCAGGAGGATCAGGCCCGCGCAGAGGAAGGCGATCACTCGGGCGACGCCGTCGAGGGTGGCGAGGTCGAAGAGCAGGAGCTTCGCGAGGGACGCCGCGATCAGGACCAGGCCTGCGATGCGCAGGTGCTTGACCTGGACTCCACGCAGCAGGAGGGCGATCGCCGCGATCACCCAGCTCAGGGTGATCAGGATGTGCGCGGTGAGGAAGCCGTTGCGGGTGTCGGCCACCAGGAGGCAGGCCGCCATCGTTGCGCTCGCCGTTCCGTAGAGCAGCGCCAGGCCCGTTGCCGACCACAGCGGCAGCGACTTCGGGAACTTCTCGATCCGGACCGCCGATGCAGGCAGGACGATCGCGGCGGCTGCGATCAGCAGTCCGCACAGTAGGCCCTCGATGCCGGGGGCGTAGCCGTGCCAGAACAGCGCGGCGAGCGGGACCTCGTTGAACAAGGCGAGCAGGAAACCGAAGGTCGCATAGCAAGCCGCGCCGAGCAGCACACCTGCGCTGCGCAGCACGAACGCGCCGATACTCAACAGCAGCGCCTCGCACAGCAACGCCGTTGCCCAGCTCGAGGAGTCCAGCACGGTCAGCGTCGTCTGCACCGCCGCGACCGCGGCCATCGCGCCGACCGCTGCCATGAAGCGGGGCGACAGCCAGTTCCGGAACGCCGGGGCGAACCGGGCCACCGCCCAGATCGCCAGCAGCAGCACGGTAGTTCCGCCGCCCAGCAGGCCAGCGGCCGGGCGTTCCAGCAGCAGCGGTCCGGCCAGGAACGCTGGGGTCGGCGCGGCGATGAGCAGTCCGATCGAGGTCCGGTCGGCTTCCGGTCGCGCGCCGGCGGTAATCGCGGCGATCGCCACGCCCAGCAGCACGGCCAGGCTGATCGCGACCACGAGGATCGGGTCGTAGAAGACGACACCCCAGGCCGCAGCGACCAGGGCCGCCAGGACCACGGGGATGCCGGAGGCCAGCGCCAGCGACGGCCAGCCGCGCCGGACCTGCACCGGTGCCGCCGCGACCTGCAGCAGGACCAGGAAGCCGACGAGCAGCGAGTTCGGCAGCTGGGTGATCATCGGCGCGCAGATCGCCGAGCTCAGCACCACACCCAGCGCCAGCGGACGCGCCTGCCAGCGGTCGGCGAGTGCCAGTCCGGCGACGCTGACGAGCAGTCCGGCACCCAAGCCGATCGGCACGGACACGAAACCGTAGAGCGCGGTGGCCGCGACCACGTCCAGGAACAGCGCGGCGAAACCGGTCGTGGCGAGGGCGAACGCCGCGATCAGACTGGCATCGCCGGTCTCCTCCCCCTTCGACCTGCGGTGCATCCACCACGCGGCCGCGACCAGAAGTCCAGCGAGAACGGCACCGCCGGCGATCCGCGCGCCCGGCCCGAGCCAGTCCTGCTGCACGGCGAGGACCAGGAGGAACACCACGCCCAGCAACGTCACGCCGGCACCGACCCAGGCGAGCACGCGGCTCGGTTCAAGGTTGAGCTGGCGGCGCTGGCGAGGTGGCTGCTGTTGCGCGAGCCCCGGGTACGGCGGCATCGGAACCTGCGGCTGCGCTGACTGCTGCGGCGCGGTTACCGGGACCTGCTGCGTCGGCTGCGCCGCTGGAGCAGCCTGCGGTGCAGGGGCTTGCGGGGCGAGCTGCGTCGCGGCTTGAGCCTGCACCATGCTGCCCAGGTAGGTCAGCCGCTGGCCGATGGCGTTGAGCTCGCCCGCGACCAGCTGGAGCGTTTCACCTGGCGATGGTTGCGACATTCCACCACGGTGTGGCAAACACGCCGGTCAGGCCATCGGTAGCACTACTCAGTTGCGATCACGACTACGTCTCGCTGGTCACGCCCGCCGCGACGGAGTGCCCTGCGGCGGTGTGCTGGTCGCGTCGACCGGGCCGACCACGCCGCGCAACGCCTGGGTCCAGGTCAGCCGACCGAACAGGTAGAAGCAGGCGACCTGCTCATTGCTGAACCGGGCCCAGTCGTAGCGGTTGCCCTGCTCCTTCCAGAAGACCTCCCACGCCGGTGTCCCGTCGCGCTCGTCGCGCACCAGGCACCAGGCGTCGTCGGCCTCCGCGCCGATCGACACGAGCCCCTCCGGGACGCCCATCGCCACCAGCCAGCCCAGCACGGACTCGGTGTTCACTTCTCGGCCTCCTGCTGCACCTCGTCGTCCTGGTCCGCCTCGGCGGTCTCCTCGGGTTCGACCTGCGCGGTCGAGCTCATCGGCACGGTCCCGCGCGGCTCGCCTTCGATCAGCTCCGGCGCGGTCTCCACCGGGGTGATCTGGAAGGTCGACTCCACCACTTCGGCTTCCGCACCGCCCTCGACGGCATCGCGCTCGAGGCGCATGGTCACCGCCTCGGCGGCCTCGCGCGCCGGGGTCAGCTCCACGAGGTAACCGAGTCCGACCAGGTCGTCCAGCGAGTACGTCGCGCGGTAGCGGACACCGCCGCCCGTCTGCGCGAACCACGGAGCCGTCACCGACTGCCACACCGGCAACCGGCGCATCACCCGATACCTGCGGTACTCCCGCTCGGCGTGCGAAGGGGGCAGCGACCGCTGGCCGAACGACGTGGCCACCGCGAACGCGAGGCGCCCGGCGCCGCCGCCCAAGCAGTCCAGCACCGTGTCCGGCTCCAGCACCACCGGCTCCGCCGGTTCCACGCCGCCTTCCGGGTGCTCGGCCACTGGCGGCCACACGTGCTCGCCGCGCCCGCTGAACCGGCGCTCCCACTCGACCTCGCTGAACTCGCCCAGCGGATCGTGCTTCGCGATGAGCTCCGCGGGCAGCTGCGCCGGTTCACCGCGCTCCTCGCGATCGCGTCGCGCAGCCGCGTACACCTCCGCCGACCCCACCCGCGGCAGCGCGTCGCCGTCCTCGACCAGGTGCGACTCCGGATGGTCCTGCGGCGGGAAGTTCAGGCCCGGCCGAGCCGGATCCTCCGGCGGAGTCGGCAGCTGCCGACTCGCCTTGCTCGCCGCGACCGGCATGTAGCCGATCGGGAACTGGTGCAGCACGAACGCGACGACGTCCGCGTTGCGACCGCCCTGCCGCAACGGCCGCTGAGCCGCCTCCGGCGCAGGCTGCGCGGGCGGCTGCTGCGGAGCAGGAAGCGGACGCAGTGGAGAGCGCTGCGCTGGGTTCTTCATCTGCTGCTGAGCCGGTTGCTGCTGCTGTTGCTGGACCTGCTGCTGGGGTTGCTGTTGGGGTTGCTGTTGGACCTGCGGAGCGGGGACCGCGCCGAAGGCGCCCCGCGGAGCGGCCATCGGTGGCCGGGCCGGCGGCGGAGCCGCGGTCGGCGGCTGCGCAGCCGGAGGCGCGCCGGGTGGCGGCGCCACGAAGTGGCCCCCACCGGCGGGCGCAGGCGGCGGTGGAGCCGCCGGGGCGAAGCCCGGCTGCGGCGCAGCCGCGTTCGGGGGCAGCGGAACCTGCGGAGCCTGCGGCGAAGCCCAGGCGGAGTGAACCGCGTGCGGAGCGGTGCTGGAGGCGGGGTCGTCGCCGGGCGTCCAGCCCGGGCGGGGGGTGCTCACCGGGATCGGGCCGGTTCCGGCGTCGGCGATGCCGGGCGCCCAAGAGCCGGGGTTGATCTTGACCGGACCGGTGTGCTCGCCGTCCGCCTGCCAGCCGGCGGCGGGCTGGGCCACCGCCGAGATCCCGTCCTGCGCATCTGCCGCCACACCCCCGACCGTTCCGCGGCCGATGTGTCCCGCCGCGCTGCCAACATCTTCCGCAACGCCTCCGGTGGTCTCGTGACCGACCCTGCCGACGTCGCCGACAGCGCCTCCGGCGTGCTCGGCAACACCGCCGACCACGTCACCCGCGGCACGACCGGTATCGCCGATAGCACTCTCCGCGACGAAACCGACCGCATCGCCCGCAGTTCGGCCGACACCTTCAACAGCACCGCCACCGGTGTGACCGACGTCTTCAACCGCACCGCCCGCGGCATGGCCGACGCCTGCGACGGCATCGCCCGCACCGGCAACCACGCCACCTGCGGATTCCACAGTGGACGACGCCGTGTTCAGCGCGGTGCCGCCGAGGTCGCTGAGCGCCGAGCGGCTTCCGCCCGGTTCCACCAGCACACCGCTGCTCGGGTCCACCGCCGAGGTCAAGGTCTTGTGCAGCTGCGCCACGTTCGCCGAGGCACCCTGCACCGCCGAGTCCACGGCGGCGAGCGCCTGCGGGTGTCCGGCGGCCGCAGCTTGTTCGGCCACGTCGGTCTGCTTCGCCAGCGTCACCAGCTCGCGCACCATCTGGACCTTCGCCGCGCCGACCTGCTCGGCCGCGTGGTCCAGGCGGTCCGCTGCCGCGTGGCACTGCTTCACCGACGCCGGCAGCACGCCGTCGTCGGACACGAAGCCGTCCCACTCCCGGCTCGCCGCCTGCGCCGCCTCACCGTCGAAGGCCTGCAGCGCACCCTGCGCCACGCTGTCCGCGTTGCCGGCCAAGCCGTCGATCGACTTCGCGGCGTCTCGCCACGCCGTCGCGGACTCGCGCATCGCGTCCTCGTCGGCCTCCGGCCACTGGGCGCCCGCGCGCGCGGCCACGTCCCGGAGTTCGGCGGGAAGTTCGATGCCCACCGCGCTCACCCCCCTCCGGCGATTCGTCTGAGCTCTTCGGCGTTGGCCGCGTCGACCTGCTTCGTGGTGTCCGCGACGGCCGCGAACTTCGATCCCATGCCGCGCAGCCGCTCCGACATCCCGCCGAGGTCGGACAGCGCCTGCTCCGCCGGGCCGCAGTGGGCCCGCGCGAAGCTCGCGCCGATCTCGTCACCGCCCCAGCAGTCACCGGCCGACTCGACCGCCTGGTGCAGCGCGTCGGCGATCTTCTGCGCCTGGCCCGCGAGGTCGTCGAACTCGCCGGCGTGCTTGCTCAGCTGCCCGAGGTCGCTGCGGAATCCGCTCATGACCATCACGTCCGTTTCGTCGGGCTGTGCTGCAACCAGCTCGCGTCCGAGAAGTCCTCATCCTCGGCAACATCATCGTCGATGGGCCGCGATTCGTTGCGCAGCACCGATTCCGACTCGCCGTCGACGTGTCCGCCCAGCAGCAGTTCCGGATCGGTGTCCGCCGGCAAGACCTCGGCGAGCACGTCGGCAGCTCGCCGGGCCGCGGCCTGCGCGGCCTTCGCGCTCAGCTCGGCGATGGTCGCGGCGAGCTGAGCGGGACGCAGCTTGTCGTAGACGTCGTTGGCCAGCATCACCTCGCGGAGCTCTCCCCGCGGGCCGACCGCGACCTGCACGCGACCGTCGCCGGAGACGGCGGTCTCGGCGATGGCAGCCAGCTCCCGGTGCGTTTCGGCGAGGCGGTCCCGACTGCGTTGGTAGTCCGCCATCAACTCGGCCACCTGGGCCTGGTGATCGCTCGGCACGGCCGCTCCCCTCCCCTGTTCGGTGGTCGGGCTTGTTCGCCGGTCGGACCTCGCAGCTGATGCGGCGAAGCCCGGCTCGACACGGCAAAGCGGTCGTCCACGGCCCGGTGAACCGCAGACCGCACGTCGCGACTTGGACGTGCCCCGCAGCGCAGATGGTTCCACGTCGCCTTCACCTTATTTCCCGCCGAGCCGGGCAGGACACCGGAATGTCCGAAACATCCCGATACAGCCTGTGATCACCGTCTCGACCGACGCCAGATCTGACTCCGAACTCGTTCCGCGTAGCGGCGCAAGTTGCTTGCGTGGACTAAGCGGCTGCGCCGCTTCGAAGACAAAAGGATCAAAACTGGGGTCGAGGGCATGCTCTGAGAGCATGGGGAGATGGCGACCATCGCGTACGAAGACCTGACCCCCGGCCGGACCTTCGACCTGGGCGAGGTGAAGGTGGACCGGGCGGAGATGCTGGCCTTCGCCGAGCGCTTCGACCCGCAGCCGTTCCACCTCGACGAGGAAGCCGGGCGGAACTCGGTGCTCGGCGGGCTGTGCGCCTCCGGGTGGTTCACCGCGTCGCTGTGGATGCGCGGTTACGTGGACCACGTGCTGGCCAACTCGACGTCGCAGGGCTCGCCGGGCGGCAACGAAATTGCCTGGCTGGCCCCGGTGTTCCCCGGTGACGTGCTGCAGCTGGGCATGGAGGTCAACAGCCAGCGGCGGTCGCAGAGCAAGCCGAACCTGGGTCTGGTGGAGATCACCGGCACGGCCGATCGCGACGGCGAGCGCGTGCTGCGCTTCACCTTCGTCGCGATGTTCGGCACCCGCGACTGACCGAAGCGCGGGAGGCGGCTCCCAATTTTAGGGAAATTTGGGAGCCCCTGGTCCGGCGCACGGTTGGGAGCTTCCAAATTTAGGGAAATTCGGACGAGCCCCGTACAGATCAAATCTGGCCGTGGCGGGGGTTTTCGATGCGGAGGCCTGCCGTTACCGCTGCGTGGACCGCGCGGGCCAGGGACGCTCCGATGCGGGAGCGGGGGCCTCCGTAGAGCTCGGGTTCGCCCTCCTGAGGGCAGAGGATCGCCGTCGCGTCGGTGACCGTTCCGGTGCCCGCGACGCCCGATTCCACCAGGGCCTGGGCCTTGGCCTCCGCCACCGTCGCCACCGCGTTGACCAGCGCTGCTTCGGTGAGGCGCACCGGTGACCAGCAGACCGCGTTGATCGTGCCGGGCTTCCAGGTCCGCACTTCTTCCGGCGCCGCCGCCCAGACCGGCGCGTTGACCCCGGTCGTCACGCTCGCCTGCACTCCGCCGTCCACCGCGGTGACCTCGTGGCGCACGTCTACCGCGGTCATCAGGCCGATGCCGTCGCCGGAAAGTCCCAGTTCGGCGGCCATCTCACCGGCGTGGGTCGTCGGGTCGGGGTGGGCGTAGTCGGTCACCACGGTGGCGTTGAGCACCCAGTTCCGCAGGCCGATGCCGCCGCCGCGGGGCGCCGAGGAGATCGCCAGCCACGGCAGGGCGCAACGCCAGACCAGCACCGGCCGGTCCTGCACGGTGTGCAGGACCGGACTCGGCGCCGTCACGAGCTCAGCGCCTTGACCACGCGCGACGGGCTGGGACGACCCAGCTGCTCGGCCATCCAAGCGCTGGTCTCGACGAGTTTGCCGAGGTCGACGCCGTGCTTGATGCCCAGGCCGTCGAGCATCCAGACCAGGTCCTCGGTCGCGAGGTTGCCGGTCGCCGACTTCGCGTACGGGCAGCCGCCCAGGCCACCCGCGGAGGAGTCCACAGTGGATACTCCGAGCTGGAGGGCCGCGTAGGTGTTGGACAGCGCCTGGCCGTAGGTGTCGTGGAAGTGCACCGCCAGGCGGTCCACCCCGATCCCGGCCGCGACGAACCCGCGCAGCAGCGCCGACACGTGACCCGGCGTGGCCACACCGATGGTGTCGCCCAGCGACAGCTGGTCGCAGCCCATCTCCAGCAGGCGTTTGCCCACCGAGACGACCTGCTCGACCGGCACGGCGCCCTCCCACGGGTCGCCGAAGCACATCGAGACGTACCCGCGCACCGACAGGCCCTCGCCGACCGCGCGCTGCACCACCGGTTCGAACATGCCGAACTGCTCGTCCAGACCGCGGTTGAGGTTGCGCCGGGTGAAGGTCTCGGTGGCCGACGCGAAGATCGCGATGTCGCGGACCTGCGATTCCAGCGCGCGGTCCAGGCCTCGCGCGTTCGGCACCAGCACCGGGTAGCGGACGCCGGGCACGCGCTGCAGACCGGACAGCAGCTCAGCGGCGTCGGCCAGCTGCGGAACCCACTCCGGCCGCACGAAGCTGGTCGCCTCCAGCACCGACAGCCCGGCGTCGGCCAGGCGGTGCAGGAACTCCAGCTTCACCTCCACCGGGACGGCCTGCTTCTCGTTCTGCAGCCCGTCGCGCGGTCCGACCTCCCAGATCGTCACCGCGTCCGGCAGCTCGGCCGGCTCCGGCGCCGCCACCTGCATCGGCAGACCCAGTTCACGCGCGTCCATCAGCTCTCCCTGCGGTAGTCCCAGTCGTCCCGAGGATCGTCGTTGACCTCGCGGTAAAGCAAGGTGTGGACCTTCTCGACCTGCGGGATGTCGTCGAACTCCAGCGGCTCGTCCGAGGCGGACTCGACGACGAGGGTGCCGCAGCCCAGCATCCGGTCGATCAGACCGTGCCGGAAGCGCACCGAGTTGATCCGGGACATCGGGATGTCGATGCCGGTGCGGGTGAAGACACCCTCGCGGACCATCAGCCGGTGCGTGGTGACCACGAAGTGGGTGGTCCGCCAGCGCACCAGCGGCGCGAGGGTGAACCAGATGACCAGGATCGCACCGACGACCGCCAGCGCGATCCACGCTGGCAGATGCCAGGACATCGGGGCGAGCAGCGCCGCGGCGTAGGACCCGCCGCCCACGACGACGAAGAGGATCAGCACCGGGATGATCAGCATCTTCCAGTGCGGGTGCTTGTGCACGACCACGAACTCGTCCTCGCCGAGCAGGTCGTCTGGGTAGGCCACCGGGTCCCCTCCTCTAGCCGCATCGCGGATCCCCGATCACGTTACCGCCCGCAGTCGTCCGGATCCGGGCATCGCCGATCAAGCTCGCCGCACGTGAACGACATCACCCGCCGAGACAGCGGTCGTCTTGCCGCTGTCGGCGCGCACCACGAGCCGTCCTTCGCTGTCGATGTCGGTCGCGACGCCCCGCAGCTGCTCAGCTGGCCCGAGCTCGACGCGCACCTGCTGGCCCAGGGTGCTGCACAGCCGCCGGTACCGGTCGAGCAGTCCGTTGCTCACCACGTCGCCGGACGCCGCCCGCCAGAGGTCGTCCGCCTCGGCGAACGCCGTGAGCAATGCCACGGCGAACTCCTCCCGGTCGACCTCCGCGCCTTCGGCGGCCAGCGACGTCGCCGGGAGCCCGCCCGCGCCGCGCGGCAGTTCGTCGCGCTGCTGCAGCACGTTGATGCCCATGCCCAGGACCAGCGCCAGCCCGTCCGGCCCGGCGACCGCTTCGCCGAGGATCCCGGCCGCCTTCAGCCACTCCCCGTCACCGCCGAGGAGCAGATCGTTCGGCCACTTCATCGAGGCGAGCACGCCGGTCGTGCGCTGGACGGTCTCGGCGAGGGCGACGCCGGCGATCAGCGGTAGCCAGGACACCGCGGACTGCGGCACGTCGGGGCGCAGCAGGACGCTCACGAACAGCCCGCGGCCGCGCGGCGAGGTCCACTGGCGCTGCATCCGGCCGCGCCCGGCCTGCTGCTCCTCGGCGATCAGCACGGTCCGGTCGGCGGCACCGCGAGCGGCGGCGGCCGCCAGGTCGGTGTTGGTCGAACCGGTCACGGTCACCACATCGAGCGCGTTGTAAGGCCCGGCATCGACCAACCGCGCCCGCAACCGTCCGCCATCCAGCAGCACAGGAGTCACCGCCCCAGCCTATTCCGCGACTGGACCACCTTCCCGGGGAGTTGGAACACTGTGTCCCAGCAGAAGGGAGGGGCCATGACCTCGGTCATCGACGCGCCGCACCGCCGGATCACCCTCGACGAGGTCCGCGCGCACCGCGATGAGCTCTACCGGATCGCGGAAGAGCACGGCGTCAGCAACATCCGGGTGTTCGGCTCCGTCGCCCGCGGCGAAGCCGACGACGACAGCGACCTGGATCTGCTGATCGGCGTCTCGAGGGGCCACGGTTTCGTGGCGATGTCCGCCTTCGCCCTCGACGTCGAGGAGTTGTTGAACGTCTTCACCCAGGTTGCGACCCCGAACGGTCTGAAAGAACGGATCCGGGACGAAGTCCTCACCGAGGCGGTACCGGTTTGAAGCGCGCCACACCACAACGGCTCGCCGACATCATCGAGACCGTTGAAAGGATCCAGCGCTTCACACCAGCCGACGAAGCATCTTTAGCGCAGGACGAGGTCCTGCAGCACGCGCTGGTCAGGCTTGTTCAGATCGTCGGCGAGGCCTCCAACCACGTGGACAGAGCCGTTCAGCAAACCCACCCCGAAGTGCCGTGGCGCGCGATCATCGGGATGCGCAATCGCGTCGTGCACAGCAACTGGGAAGTCGACGTGCAAATCCTCTGGGACGTCGTGACGGTTGAAATCCCGAAGCTCCTCCCCCAGATCCGCGCGATCCTGGCCTCCGTCCAGAGCGAGTAGCGACCGGCACACTTTCGGCTGTGCCGGGTGGTGATCTTGGGTCGTAGGCTGCCGCCGAGATCTTCTCGGAGGTGGCACTTTGCGGAGAAGTCGCTGGTGGGCGCTGCCGTGCGCGGCGCTGGTGCTGTCCGGGGTCGCGCCCGCTGCGGCCGCCGAGCCAGCAGCGGAGCAGGTCCGGGACGGGCGCAGCCAGCCCGTCTTCACCGCCGACCCGGTGCTCGAGACGGTGTGGGTGGAGACCGGGCTGGACGGGGATGGCGACGGCGTCGTGGACCGGGTCGCCGCGGACGTCGTCCGGCCGTCGGGCACTGACCAGCCGGTTCCGGTGATCATGGACGCGAGTCCGTACTACTCGTGCTGCGGGCGCGGCAACGAGAGCGAGCTGAAGACCTACGACGAGCAGGGCCGTCCGGTCGGCTTCCCGCTGTACTACGACAACTACTTCGTGCCGCGCGGTTACGCGACCGTGCTGGTCGATCTGGCCGGCACCAACCGCTCCGAGGGGTGCGTGGACGTCGGCGGTCCGTCGGACATCACCTCGGCGAGGGCCGTCATCGACTGGTTGAACGGCCGCGCGCCCGGTTTCGACGCGCCGTCGGGCGGTGGCCAGGTCGATGCGGGCTGGTCCACCGGGAACGTCGGCATGATCGGCAAGTCCTACGACGGCACGATCGCCAACGGGGTGGCCGCCACCGGTGTGGAGGGGCTGCGCACGATCGTGCCGATCGGGGCGATCAGCTCCTGGTACGACTACTACCGCTCGGACGGCGTCTCCTTCGGCTTCGACCCGGCTGGGCTGGCCCGCACCGTCGAGGAGGGCGGCCGTCCGGACTGCGGCCCGGCCAAGCAGGAGCTCACCGACGGCGCGCCGGCCAACGGCGACGTGACTCCACTGTGGACCGGGCGGGACTACGTGCCGGGCGCGGACAAGACCACCGCCAGCGTGTTCGCGGTGCACGGCCTCGGCGACCTCAACGTCAAGACCGTCCAGCTCGGGCAGTGGTGGGACGCGCTGGCCGCGCACGACGTGCCGCGCAAGCTGTGGTTGAGCCAGACCGGGCACGTCGATCCGTTCGACTTCCGCCGCGCCGAGTGGGTCGACACCCTGCACCGCTGGTTCGACCGCTGGCTGCTGGACGTGGACAACGGGATCGAGCAGGAGCCCGCTGCCAGCATCGAGCGCGCTCCCGACGTCTGGGCCGACGAGCCGACCTGGTCCGGCGAGCTGACCGAGGACACCGTGCTCCACCCCCGCGAAGACGGGCTCGGACCGCAGCCCCAACCGGGCGGCACCGCGTCGTTCACCGATGATCCATCGCTGGACGAGTACGACTGGGCCGCCAACCCCGATCAGCCCTCGCCAGCCCGCGCGCTGTTCAGCACCGCTCCGCTGAGCCGCGACGTTCGAGTTGCCGGGACGGGGTCGGTCACAGTCACCGCCACGCCGAGCACACCGACAGCCCATCTGTCCGCGATGCTCGTCGACTACGGACCGGCCACCACCCGCGACTACCTCGGGCGAGGCGAGGGCATCCGCACGCTGCAGACCGAATCGTGCTGGGGAGAGAACCGCCCCGGCGACGACGCCTGCTACCGCGACACCGAGGCGACCACGCGCGACGTGGACTTCGAGATCATCTCGCGCGGTTGGGCAGACCTGGCCAACCACGAGTCGCTGTCGGAGGAGAAGCCGCTGGAGCCGGGCCAGCCGCAGACGATGACGTTCCGGCTGGCCACCACCGATCACGTGCTGCCCGCCGGACACCGGTTGGCGCTGATCATCGGCGGCACGGACAGCGCGTTCATCGTGGCACCGAGCCAGCCCGGCGAGATCGGCCTGGACCTGAACGCCACCTCGGTGACACTCCCGGTCGTCGGCGGCCTGCCCGCGGTGGCATCGGCCGGGATGGCCAAGCCGACCGTCCGCCCGGGCCACGTTCCGCCGCGTCCGAACGTCCAGCTCAACCGGGACGTCGCACCCTGACCGGAACCGTGCCGGTGACGTGCGATTTCGCGCGTCACCGGCACGGCTGGATCACGGTGCTGCGTCGGCGTACTCGGTGCCGATCTTCAGCGCGTCGATCTCGTTGACCACGTCGTCGTCCTCGGCTCCGTAGACGCCCCACTTCGGATGGTTCTCGCTGTCGAAGGTGCGGCACGCCCAGCGGTTGGAACCGTCGCTGAACGTCTGCTGCTCACCGTCGAACCAGAACTCCACCCAGCCGCCGGTGGTCTCGTCGGACAGGTGCAGTCCGAGGACGATGCTGTGCCACTCGCCAGCCTCGATCGGGTGCTCCCAGATGATGCGGGTCTCGTCGGGTTGGCGTTGCAGCAGCGACAGCTTGTCGTCGATGACCTTGAGGACGACCGGGTAGTTCTGGACGTGGCTGCCGTAGGACTTCCACTGGAAGGTGGCGTTGTTGTCGACGGTGCTGGACAGCTTGCTACGCCAGCCCAGGTAGTACGTGGAGCCGTTCTCGAAGTCGTACTCCTTGCCGTCGATGCTGATGCCACGGCTTTCGCACCGCCGGAGCCCGGCGGGCTTGTCGTAGCGCCAGACCGCGCCCTGCTCCGGGTCGTCGACCGCCGTGACGCTGCCCGGATCAGCGCATTCGGATCCGATGTGCGCGAAGACGCCGGTGCCGTTCGAGGCATCGCCGTCCCACACGACCGCCGCGGACGCCGGAGGCGCCGTCGCGAGCAAGAGCGCCGCCGCCACCAGGGCCACGGCGGGAGTTCTCCCGACCATGATCGTTCCCTTCCGGCGGCGGAAGGCCAGATCTACCGGAACCCCAGGTCCGGCGTCTACAGGTGTCACCCGAATCGCAGCACTGATCGCTCCACTGTGGACTGATGTTCCGCTGGTCATGCCCGTGAGCTCTTTGGGTTGCTACAGCGCGCCAAAGAGCTCACGGGCACCTAGCAGGCCGAACTGCATTCCGATCTCAGCGACCGGTCAGCCCGTGACGAGGCTGAGGCCGTAGGCGTTGAGCGCCTCCTGCACCGGCTGGAAGTAGGTCGTACCGCCGCTGGTGCAGTTGCCGGAACCGCCCGAGGTCGTGCCCTGGGCCTGGTTCCCGCTGATGTACGAGCCGCCCGAGTCACCCGGCTCCGCGCAGACGTTGGTCTGGGTCAACCCGTAGACCGTGCCCTCGGCGTAGCGCACGGTCCGGTTCAGCGCCTGCACCGTTCCGCAGTGCCATCCGGTGGTCGAGCCCGAGCGGCAGATCGACGAGCCGACCGGGGCCACCGACGCGCCGGAGACCACGCGGCCGTAGCCGTTGTACATGTTCACCAGCCCGCGTGGCGTCCAGTTGGAGTTGACCGAGACCCAGGCGAAGTCGTCACCGGGGAACGACGAGCCCCGGAAGCTGCCCATCGCGACCTGGTTGTAGCCGGAGACCGCGGTCCCCGGAGTGCCGCAGTGCCCCGCAGTGACCATGCCCGCGGCACCAGAGGAGGTCCGCACCGGGAAGCCGACCGAGCAGCGCCCGCCGCCCATGTAGTAGGCGTCCCCGCCGATGAGGTCGTACAGCGGTCGCGGCGCTTCGGCGACCTCTTCCACCCGCACCGAGTCGTCGAGACTGCGGGCCTTGGCCAGGAAGTCCTCGGTGGCGGCGTCGCGCTGCGTGCGGTCGACCGACACGACGACGGAGTTCGACCGCACGTCCACGCGCCAGCCTGTGACGGACTGCGGCGCGGACGCATCCATGCTGTCCAAAGTGGACTTTGTGGCGTCGAGGTCCCGCTCGCTGTTGGACACCACGACGGCCTCCGCGCCGGCGGTGCGCGCAGCTTCCGCCGCACGTCCGTCGGTCACCGCGGCGACGAGCTTGCCACGCGCCGCGTCGAAGTAGGAACCGGCGAAGGCCTCGCCCGCGCTGCCGCGCACGGCCTCGTCCAGCCAGATCGCCTCGGCTTCCCGCGCCAGTCGGTCTTGCGCCTGCTGCTCGGTCAGCCCGAAGTCCCGCTGCATCGCGGCGAGCAGTTCCGGGGACACCTGCTGCTCCGCAGGTGCGGCATTGGAGGGCACCGCCAAGGCGGCGAGTGTGCCCGCCGCCAGCACCGCTGCACCCAACAACCGGGTGGTTCTGCTTCGACTCATGGTCGACTCCCTTGATCCATTTTTTGGGCAGGGATCACCCACGCACGACGGTCCGGCCGCGATGCGCGGGAGCTGGTACCCCGGCATCCGCCGGGGTCGAGGTGATGCGAACGACCGTCCGATGAGCAGGGCGGGAAGGGGGTGAACGCGAACCGACCGCGCGCACTGCGGCGATTCGTACAAGGACATTTAAAGAGCCCGTCACCGCACCGGACACCACCTTTCGGGGCATCCTGAGCGCCCGAATCCTGCCGCAGAACCCGGTTTTCGCGGCGGAACCGCCAGCGGTAGTACCGAGCAGTGGGCCGAGCGGGGCGAAAGCGGTTCGTCGCGGTTTTGCAAACCTTTTCAAGCCGGGAGCGGAACCGGCGCGGGACGGTCTCTACCATCGGCGGCGTGCGCTTCGTCCTCGCTTCCGCGTCCTCCGCTCGCCTCTCGGTCCTGCGTTCCGCCGGCATCGAGCCACTGGTGCGGGTTTCCGGCGTCGACGAGGACGCGGTGACCGCTTCGCTGGGCGATCCCACCCCGACCGAGCTCGTCACCGCCCTGGCGCAGGCCAAGGCCGACGCGGTCGCCGCCGAGATCAGCGCCGAGGAACCGGATGCGGTGGTCGTCGGCTGCGACTCGATGCTGCTGATGGCGCACGGCGAGATCGTCGGCAAGCCCGGCACGCGCGAGGCGGCCGCCAAGCGCTGGGCGCAGAACGCGGGCAACAGCGGCGAGCTGCTGACCGGGCACGCGATCGTCCGGATCCAGGGCGGCGAGGTCACCGCACGCACCAACGGACACCTGGGCACCACCGTGCGGTTCGGCGAGCCCAGCGAGGCCGAGCTGGAGGCCTACGTCGCGACCGGTGAGCCGCTGCACGTGGCGGGCGGTTTCACCCTCGAAGGCTTCGGCGGCTGGTTCATCGAGGGTGTCGACGGCGATCCGTCGAGCGTGCTGGGAATCAGTCTGCCGCTGACCCGCAAGCTGCTCACCGAGGTCGGCGTCAGCGTCGTGACGTTGTGGAGCACCCCGACTGCGGAGTGAGATCGGGCTTCCGGCACCCGAGTGAATGCGAACACAATTCGGTTACCCCTGGATGGGTTTCGCCGCGCGGCTGGTTACAAATGTTCGCGATGGACACCCTCCGACGGCTGTATCTGACTTCTCGCCTGCACGTCGATCTTCGACGGCAGGCCAGCTCCGTCTGTCTGTGATCGAGCGCGGCACGGCCGCTTCCTGAGAACCGCGCGCCCTCTCTTGCGCGCGCCGCTCGAATCCGAACTGCCTTCGAACCTCACTCCGCGAATCCGGGAGACCCCTGTGTCCACCTCCACTGGGCGATCGCGCCTGCGCTTCAACCCCAAGCTGTTCGCCGTGGCCGTCATCGCGTCGCTGGTGCTCGGCGCCCTGCTCGGCTACATCGCCAAGCAGACCGGCGCCGAATGGCTCACCACGACGCTGGACACCATCGGCTCGACCTTCACCAAGCTGCTCACGTTCACCGTGCTGCCGCTGATCTTCACCGCGATCGTGGTGGGCATCAACAGCCTGCGCGGCCTCGGCGGCGGCCGGACCGCGGCGCGCCTGGGCGGCAAGACCGCGCTGTGGTTCGCCATCACCTCGCTGATCGCGGTGGTGATCGGCCTGGCCGTCGGCTCGGTGTTCCAGCCCGGCAAGGGCCTGGTCATCGAACCCGACCCGGAGAAGCTGCAGGCCATCGGCGAGAAGACCCACGGCTCCTGGCTGGACCTGATCACCGGGCTGGTGCCCAGCAACCTGATCAGCGCCTTCTCCGAGGGCGAGACGATGCAGGTCGTGTTCATCGCGCTGATCATGGGTGCCGCCACCTACAGCCTCGGTGAGAAGGCAGCGCCGTTCGTCGAGTTCAACAAGGCCGCCTTCGAGGTCATCCAGCGCGTGCTCGGCTGGATCATCAGGCTCGCCCCGATCGGCACCCTCGGCCTGATCGGCAACGCCGTGGCCAGCTACGGCAACGAGTTCTTCGCGCCGCTGCTGAAGCTGATCGGCTCCACCTACGTGGCCTGCGCGCTGGTGCTGTTCGTGGTCTACCCGCTGCTGCTGGCGGTGGTCGCCAAGGTCAGCCCGCTGCGGTTCTTCGCCAAGTCCTGGAACGTGCTGCAGTTCGCGTTCGTCTCCCGCTCCTCCAGCGCCAGCCTGCCGCTGACCCGGCAGACCACCGAGGACCTGGGCGTTCCGGCGTCCTACGCCAACTTCGCGGTCCCGCTGGCCACGACCACCAAGATGGACGGCTGCGCCGCGATCTACCCGGCGGTCGGTTCGATCTTCATCGCGAACCTCTTCGGCATCAGCCTCGGCCCGGTGCAGTACCTGACGATCGTCGCGGTCGCGGTGTTCGGCTCGATCGCCACAGCCGGCGTCACCGGCTGGTTCACCATGCTGACGCTGACCACCGCCGCGCTGGGCTTCCCGGCCGAGGTGGTCGCCACCGGCATCGCCGTCGCCTACGCGGTGGACCCGATCATGGACATGATGCGCACCGCCACCAACGTCGCGGGCCAGATCGTGGTGCCGACCGTGGTCGCCCGCAGCGAGGGCCTGCTCGACGACGAGGTGCTGGCCAAGCCGAGCACCCCGCTGGTCGAGAGCAAGGCCGCCGACGAGACCAAGCTCGTCAACGCCTGATCCCACTCCGCCCGAAGGGCCCAGTCGACGCAGGTCGGCGGGGCCCTTCGACGTTTCGCGGAACAATGCCGGAACCCTCGGCTCACCCTGCTCGAACGAGGGTCCGCCGACCGTAGGATGGGGGCGTGGAGAAGGGACGGCGGGGCAAGGATCTCCGCATCGGCGACCCCGAGCGCGAAGGCGCGATGCGGCTGCTCGGCGAGCACTTCGCCGTCGGACGCCTCGACGTCGGCGAGTACGACGAGCGCTGCCGCCAGGTCGCCGCGGCCCGCTTCAGCTCCGAGATCGAGGCGCTGTTCGAAGATCTGCCCGATCCCCGGCCGATCCGCGTGCCCCAGACTCCCGAGCCACGCCCGGTGGCGGTGAAGGTCGCGCTCGCGGTCGGCGTGGCGGTGCTGGCCGTGCTGCTGCTCATCGTCGCCCGGCAGGCCGCCCTGATCGTGCTGCTCCCCCTGATCGCCGTGCTCTGGTTCACCTGGCGGCGCTGAGATCACGCGGTTCATCCAGAGGACCGCCTCGCCTCCGACCACGCTTCGTTACGGTGATGGCATGCACAGCTCGCGGATCACCGGGGCTCGGCGGTTGAGCGCGCTGCTCGCCGTCAGCACGCTCGCCCTCACCGGGTGCAGCCTTTGGCAGTCGCAACCGACCGCGGACACCGCGGCCCCACCACCGATGCCGCTGCCCACGACGAGCACCCCGCCCCCACCGCCACCACGGCCCTACGAGCTCAGCCTCGACGGCGTCGCGGCGTGCACGCTGCTCACCACCGCCCAGCGCAATCAGCTCGGCTTCGACCGCGACCCGCTGCCCGACTCCGAAGCGGGTTTCGGCAACGCGGCGACCTGCAGCTACCGCAACACCACCGCCAAGGTGGGCGCCCGGCTGGCGCTGATCACCACCGAGGGTATGGGGGTGTGGACCGACGACACCGCGCAGGTGGAGGCCACCCAGGTGATCGTCGGCGGATTCCCGGCGCTGGTCATCAAGACGCCCGGGCTCAACCTGTCCTGCAACGTGGCGGTGGACGTCGCCGAGGGCCAGCACCTCGACGTCCTGTACCGCGACGACGGCGGTCAACCGCCATCGCCGGTGGACCAGCTGTGCTCCGGGGCTCAGCGGGTCGCCGAGGATGCGGTGGCCACCCTGTCCTCGCCGGAGACCTCGGAACCTTCGCAGACCACGCAGCCGCGTTGATCACGTAGTGCGATCGGTTGCCCAATGCAAAGAGTGATACTCACCGCTTATGGAGCACTCCCCAGAGTGACGATTGATGACTACAGTGTCCGCTGGACGTTTAGTAGCTTGAGCACTCGGGCGTTCCGCTCACCGGCCAGGTGCCCGCACAACACCTGCCCGGCGCGTGGCCCCGCACAACCGCGCGTTCGAGCACGAGGGCCTGCACCCGCGATCAGGGCCCTTACCTGTGAGAGGGGAAAACGTGCCGCTAACTGCCCCGTGGGGCGACAGCTCGACCGAAGCCCTGCCGGGTGTGTCCGGCGGCTCGATGCAGGTCGAGCCCGCCGCTATCCCTAGGCTGGTCAACGCGCTGCAGGAATCGCTGGACGCGGTGGGCCTGCAGATCGAGCACGCCATCACCGAACTGCGCATCCGGCCGTGGGCCGGCGACCCGATCAGCGCCGTCGCCGCCGAGGAGTTCAACAAGCGGTCCCTCGGCGGCGACGACGACGCGCTGACCGCGTTATGCGGTTACCGCGACCAGCTGCAGGCTGCCGCTGAGTCCTTGGAACGCGCCAACCGCCAGTACTCGACCATCGACGGCGAGACCGCGATGGGCATCGGAGGCTGCTGACCAGCGATGAGCGACCACCGGTGGCAGGGGTACCGGCACCCCGAGCTGTACGCGCAGATCAACGAAGGTCCGGGAGCGGACGGTTCGACCAACAGCGTCCGGCGCTGGAGCGAGCTGACCCGCGCGCTCGGCGACATCGACGCCGGGCTGGCTTCCGTGCTGACCTCGGCGATGGCCGGGTGGACAGGAGCCGCGGCCGACAGCGCCCACGACGGGCTGCGCCCGCTGGGCAACTGGGCCGCGCTGGCCCAGGAGGCCACGAGCGTGATGAGGGAGCGGGCCGAGGAGCAGGCGGAGTTCATCGCCAAAGCTCGCCGTGACATGCCGCCGCCGGTGCAGGTCAGCGCGGAAGAACCGAATAGCGCGGAAACCCTGCTGACGCACCTCTTCGGCGGGCAGACCGACTACGAGGTCCAGGAGGCCAAGCAGCACGCGGCCGAGCAGCGCGCGTTCGACGTGATGCGCACGTACGAGGCGTCCACGCAGACCAACACGACGTCGCTGGCCTCGTTCACGCCGCCGCCGCAGGTCGTCGTGGACGTCCCGGCGAGCGGGGGTTCCAACATCTCCGCTGGTCAGCAGAACGTGACCATCAGCTGGGGTCCGACGAACGTGCCCGCGCCTCGCGGATCCACTAGCGCGACGCAGCGCAACGGCCAGCCGATCACCACCAGGTCCGGCAACATCTCGACGCGCGGCGGCGAAGGCCGATCCGCTGGTGCCGGACGGCCGACTGGCAACGAGCGTTCCGGCGGTAGCGGGCGAGGAAAGCCGGAGCAGCGCGACGAAACCGTGGACCAGAAGGTCACGGAGAAGGTCGGCAACCGGGGCGGTTTCTTCGACCTGGCTGAGTCGCCGTCCCGACCGGTGATCGGCGGCGAACCCGGACAATGACGTTCCCCGGAACCGCCCGGCAGCTCGACCTGTCGGCGCTGGAGTTCGACGTGCTCGCCGAGCACCTCGAGCTCGAAACCATGCCGCTGGTGCTCAAAGTCCCGTCCCCCGGCCGCACCCACACCGAACGCGCCCAGCTGGTCGACTCGGTGTGGCGCTCGCTGCACGGGCGCGACCTCGGGCGGCCGACCGACGTCGACGCGGACCTGGAGCGGATGCTGCGTCTGCTGGCCAACCCGGACCGCGAGGTCGACGGGCGGCTCTGGCTGGATCGCAGCGTGCGAGTGCTCGCCGCGGCGAAAGATGAAGAAGCGGTCCTGGTTGTCAAGGACGGCGACCAGCTGACCTTGCGCTCGGCATCAGCGAGTGGCTTGCCCCGCGAAGCGATCTCGGTGCTGCCGACGCTGCCACCAGGTCCCGGACGCTCGGTTTCGCTGCGCAGCAGCGACTTGGACTCCGCGGCGGAAGAAGCCGGCAACAACGTCGAGCAACTGACCAGCGCCCTGCAACACCGAGGCCTTCGCCCCGACGACGCGGAAACCCTGACCGGCATGGTTTCCGGGGTGGGCGCTCGCGGCCAATTCGGCGCAGCGGCCCGAGACCGCTTCGGCCGCCGAGCCCGAGCAGATCGGGTCGTCGGCTTCTTCGACACGACCCACGGCCGCTACGCCCAACTGCGCCGAGAATCCCCGTCCGGCGACGTCTGGAGCACGATCGCCCCGGTCGACGCCCGCCGCCTGACGGCCCACCTCGAAGAACTCCTCACCGAAGCAACCACCGACCGCTGACGGCTCCCCAGCGCAGATCACAGTTTCAATTGAAACTGTGATCCGGCGTGCCTAAGATTTACAGTTTCAATTGAAACTGTAAATTTCGGGGCCTGGAAACGAGATCCGGCGCCGATGTGCCGGGGAGCGGCACATCGACGCCGGGTCAGCGATGCTGGATCAGCGTCAGACCAGCGGTTCTTCGATGCCTTCGCGAGCCTCCGGGGCCGCCGAGCGCTTCGCGTCCGCCGCCTGGTCGTCGGGCTGGGTCTGCGAGTCGCGCTCCGCCTCGACGCGCTGGGTGTAGACCTCGACCTCGCGCGCCACCCGCTCGTCGTCCCAACCGAGGACGCTGGCCATCAGGCGGGCCACCGGCTCGGCGGAGTCGACACCGCGGTGCGGGTACTCGATCGAGATGCGGGTGCGGCGGGTGAGCACGTCCTCCAGGTGCAGGGCACCCTCGTGGCTGCACGCGTAAACCGCCTCGGCCTGCAGGTAGTTCGGCGAGGCCGGGATCGGCTTGAGCAGCTCCGGACGGTCGGCGGCCAGCGCCAGCACGTCGTGGATCTCCGAGCCGTAGCGGTCCAGCAGGTGCCGGATCCGGTACGGGTGCACGCCGTGCTCGGCGGCGAGCTGGTCGGCCTGGTTGATCAGCGCGTGGTAGCCGTCGGCGCCGACCAGCGGGACCTGGTCGGTGATCGAGGAGGCCATCCGGCCGGCGATGTCCGGGGACACGGCGTCGACCGCGTCGGCGGCCATGACCCGGTACGTCGTGTACTTGCCGCCGGCGATCGCGACCAGACCCGGGGCGACCCGCGCCACCGCGTGCTCGCGGGACAGCTTCGAGGTCTCCTCGCTCTCCCCGGCCAGCAGCGGGCGCAGTCCCGCGTAGACGCCCTCGATGTCGTCGTGCTTCAGCGGAGTCGCCAGCACCTTGTTGACGTGCTCGAGGATGTAGTCGATGTCGGCCTTGGTCGCGGCCGGGTGCGCCAGGTCGAGGTTCCAGTCGGTGTCGGTGGTGCCGACGATCCAGTGGTTGCCCCACGGGATGACGAACAGCACCGACTTCTCGGTTTGCAGGATGATCCCGGACTCGGCGACGATGCGGTCGCGCGGCACCACGATGTGCACGCCCTTGCTGGCGCGCACGCGGAACCGGCCGCGGCCGCCCGACAGGTGCTGCAGCTCGTCGGTCCAGACACCGGTCGCGTTGATCACGGCCTGCGCGCGGACCTCGGTCTCGGCACCGGTCTCGACGTCGCGGACCCGCACGCCTGCGATCCGGTCGGCTTCCCGGATGAACCCGTTGACCTGCGTGGAGTTCATGACCACCGCGCCGTAACGGGCCGCGGTGCGGGCGACCGTCATGGTGTGGCGGGCGTCATCGGCCTGCGCGTCGTAGTAGCGGATGCCACCGATCAGCGCGCTGCGCTTCATCGCGGGCACCATCCGGAGCGCACCGGCGCGGGTGAGGTGCTTCTGGCCCGGCACCGAGCGGGCGCCGCCCATGGTGTCGTAGAGGAACAGACCGGCCGCGGTGTACGGGCGCTCCACGAACCGCTTGGTCAGCGGGTACAGGAACGGCACCGGCTTCACCAGGTGCGGCGCGATCCGGGTGAGCATCAGCTCGCGCTCCCGCAGGGCCTCGCGGACCAGCGAGAACTCCAGCTGCTCCAGGTAGCGCAGGCCGCCGTGGAACAGCTTGCTGGACCGGCTCGACGTACCGGAGGCGAGGTCGCGGGCCTCGACCAACGCGACCTTCAGGCCGCGGGTCGCGGCGTCCAGCGCGGCGCCGGCACCGGTCACGCCGCCGCCGATCACCACCACGTCGAACTCCTCGGAGCCCAACCGCCGCCAGTTCTCGGCCCGTTCGGTAGGCCCCAACGTGCCCTTCAGCCGGTTCTCGGTCTTGTCTTCGGACACCCGTCCTCCTCGCTCGAATCGCGTCCCACCAGGTCTTTCAGCGGCGGCGGAAGCCGCTCGCGGGGTGGGACTCAGCTTGCTCCGCTGCGTGCACTCGCAGACCTTCGCTCGAGGACAACCCCGGGCCCGGAAGGCGATCGCGGGACACCGCCCGCGCCATCGCGCAAGTCACTTGCAACGCACTTTCCAACGCCCACCGCCGACGCGGGAACCGGACCTTGACGAATGGTCATCATGCCCGACCAGCACGGTCCGTGCCCGGTGCGACACCGCGCGTATTTCCTGCCTGCTCGACCAGCGCACCGCGGTCGCGCAACACCTCGATGTCGGCGCTGCTGGTCTTGGAATCGACGATGACGATGTCGAAGTCCTCGACCGGCGCCACCGCGTGCAACGCCCGCCGCTCGAACTTGGTGTGGTCGACGTAGAGCACCCGGCGCTGCGCGGAGGCGAGCATCGCCTTCTTGATCTGCACCATCTCCTGCTGGGGGTAGCAGCAAATCCCGCCGGTGACCGCGGAAACCGACATGATCGCCAGGTCCACCCGCAGGTTGCGCAGCGCGTCCAGCGCCATGCCGCCGACGAAAGCGTCCGCCCACGGCAGGTAGTCGCCGCCCACGCAGATCAAGCTGATGCCCGGCGCGTTGCGCAGCTCGACGAACACGCCGCGGTGGTTGGTGACCACGGTCAGCGGCGCGCGCTCGGGCAGCAGGCGGGCCAGGTAGACACCGGTCGTCGAGTCGTCCAGCACCAGCGCCTGACCGGGTTCGACCAGCTCGACGGCGGCGCGGGCGAGTTCTTCCTTCGCCGCTTGGTTCTGCGGCAGGCGGTACTCCGACGCCGCTTCGTAAAGCAGTGACGACGCAGCGGAGACGTTGCCCCGGTTGCGGTGCACCAAGCCCTGCGACTCCAGGTCGGAGAGGTCGCGGTAGACGGTCATCGCGCTGGCGCCGATGGTCGCGACGAGGTCGTCGATGCGCAGGGTTCCCTCGGCCATCACCAGCTCGGTGATCTTGCGCCTGCGGTCCTGCTGCTTCTCAGACGGACGCCGAGCGGACATCGTCGTCCTCCCCTTCATTCCCACACCAAGCAACTCGATAAAAACACCATCAGAGGTGTCTTGCAGCGTTGTTTTCCCCAAGTCTAATGTTACCGCTGAGTATGGAGCGGCATCGGGTCACGCTGCTGCCGGAACCGGGTCCGATCCAGCCCCGCGCGGTCGATCCAGGGCGTTGGGCGGTACGGAGCAACCCGGTACCCACGACTGGCAGCACGCATGGACACGTGTTCACATGCGGCAGTACCGTCCCGATCCACTCCATGTCGGACAGTCACGAAATCCCGCCTGTGCCAACGGCGGCATGAAGAGGGGAACGACAAGAATGGCGACGAGTCTCGGGGAGATCTTCCTCTGGGAGTTGATGGGGACAGCGGTACTCACGCTGATGGGCTGCGGTGTCGTGGCCAACACTGTGCTGCGCAAGTCCGCCGGTCACAACGGCGGCTGGCTGCTGATCAACTTCGGCTGGGGGTTCGCGGTCTTCGCCGGCGCCAGCATCGCCGAACCCACCGGCGCCCACATCAACCCGGCAGTCACCCTGGGGCTGGCGGTGAACGGTCAGGTGCCGTGGTCCGAGGTGCCCGTCTACATCATCGCGCAACTCATCGGTGGCAGCCTGGGCGCCGTGCTGTGCTGGGCGGCTTACAAGCTGCAGTTCGACACCCACGACGACCCGGCCAACACCCTGGGCATCTTCTCCACCGCGCCGACCGTGCGCAACGCACCGTGGAACCTCGTCACCGAGATCATCGGCACCTTCGTGCTGGTCTTCTGGATCATCCTCAGCCCGCAGGCGGGCCCGGGCGGCACGGACGGCGTGCCGACCTTCGGCAACTCGGCGCTCGGCTACGCCGCGGTCGCCTTCATCGTGATCGGCATCGGCAACTCGCTCGGCGGCCCGACCGGCTACGCCATCAACCCGGCACGTGACCTCGGCCCGCGCATCGCCTATGCGATCCTGCCCATCCGCGGCAAGGGCTCGGCCGACTGGGGCTACTCGTGGGTGCCGATCGCCGGCCCGATCATCGGTGGTGTGCTGGCGGGTGCGCTGGCCCTCGTACTGCCCATCGCCAGCTGACCAGACTTTCGTCCACATAGGAAGGTAGAACGACAGATGGCCTCTTATGTCGCCGCCATCGACCAAGGCACGACCTCGACCCGGTGCATGATCTTCGACCACTCCGGTCGCGTCGTCTCCGTCGACCAGGTCGAGCACCGCCAGATCTTCCCGAAGGCAGGCTGGGTCGAGCACGACCCGGTCGAGATCTGGACCAACACCCGGCAGGTCTGCGCGGGCGCGCTGGCCAAGGCAGACCTGGTGTCCACCGACGTTGTCGCCGTCGGCATCACCAACCAGCGCGAAACCACCGTGGTGTGGGAGAAGGCCACCGGCAAGCCGGTGTACAACGCGATCGTCTGGCAGGACACCCGCACCGACGAGATCGTCAACGTCCTCGCCGCCGGCGAGAACGGGCAGAACCGGTACCAGCGCAAGACCGGTCTGCCGCTGGCGACCTACTTCTCCGGCCCCAAGGTGAAGTGGATCCTGGACAACGTCGACGGCACCCGCGAGCGCGCTGAGCGCGGCGAGCTGCTGTTCGGCAACATGGACACCTGGATCCTGTGGAACTGCACCGGCGGTCCGGACGGCGGTCTGCACGTCACCGACCCGACCAACGCCTCCCGCACGATGCTGATGGACCTCGAGCGGCTGGACTGGGACGCCGACATCTGCGCCGACCTCGACGTACCGATGGCGATGCTGCCGGAGATCCGCTCCTCCTCCGAGGTGTACGGCAAGTTCCGCGAGCGCGGCGTGTTCGCCGGAATCCCCATCGCGGGCATCCTCGGCGACCAGCAGGCGGCCACCTTCGGTCAGGCCTGCCTGTCGCCCGGCGAGGCCAAGAACACCTACGGCACCGGCAACTTCGTGCTGCTCAACACCGGAACCGAGCGCGTGATCAGTGAGAACGGGCTGCTCACCACGGTCGGTTACAAGATCGGCAGCAACGACACGGTGTACTGCCTGGAGGGTTCGATCGCGGTCACCGGTTCGCTGGTGCAGTGGCTGCGGGACAACCTCGGCATCATCTCCGACGCCCCGGAGATCGAGCAGGTCGCCAGCACCGTCGACGACAACGGTGGCGCCTACTTCGTGCCCGCGTTCTCGGGTCTGTTCGCGCCACACTGGCGTTCCGACGCGCGCGGCGCGATCGTCGGCCTGACCCGCTACGTCAACCGCGGTCACCTGGCCCGCGCGGTGCTGGAGGCGACCGCGTTCCAGACCCGCGAGGTGATCGAGGCGATGAACGCCGACTCCGGTGTTCCGCTGAAGTCGCTGAAGGTCGACGGCGGCATGGTGAAGAACGAGCTGCTGATGCAGTTCCAGGCCGACGTCCTCGGCGTGCCGGTGATCCGCCCGGTGGTCGCGGAGACCACGGCGCTGGGTGCGGCCTACGCGGCCGGCCTCGCGGTGGGCTTCTGGACCAGCGAGGAGGACATCCGCTCGAACTGGGCCAAGGACAAGCAGTGGGACCCGCAGATGCCGTCCGAGCTCCGCGAGAAGGAGTACGCGAACTGGCAGAAGGCGGTCTCCAAGACCCTGAACTGGGTCGACTGATCCGCTGAAACAAAGGCGCGGCCCGCACCTCGAGGTGCGGGCCGCGCCTTCTTGTCCACTGTGGATATCCCCGACGTGGCTCCCCCGGGGCGGATCGGAGGGAACCACGCTTCGGGAAGGCGGAGCGCCTGCCCCGGCTCTGCTCGCCCTCGGCAGCGCCGGGGCGGCGAGTCGAGGGGCGCTCACCACCGGGAGGTCGGTCGCTGCCGCGAGATCGCTGCCCTTCGAGCTCGTCCCTCCAGCAAGACGCCTGGCCGAACCCGAGGTTGCTCCTCGATTCGAGGAAGCACAGCAGGCGCAGATTTCGGCGGAACCGTATTCGACCTCGCTCCGTCACACCTCCAGCTCGACACCCGGCATTCGAAATCGCTGTCGAGCTCGGGAATTTCCCTTTTCTGGTGATATTTCCCACTGAGCACGAACGTCCCATTAATCCGGATCTCGTCCGCAGTGGGCGCGCGCTTAGTAGGTTTGACGGATGAAGAACGGGAACAGAGCCGCAGCTCTGGTCGTGTCGGGCTTACTGGTCGGGGCGGTCTCGGCGTGCGGGACCGCGGACCCCACCGTCGGTCCGGCGAAGATCGACGCGGAATCCCGGATCACCGCCCCTCCCGGTTTCGACGCCGAATCCGGTTGGGAGTACAAGCCGGCCTGGATGCCCGCGCTCGAACCGCTGTCGGTCGCCACCTCGAAGTCCGGGCAGATCGCCCACCTCGACCAGACCCAGGAGGGCTACGTCCTGCGGGTCCGCGAAGCCGCTTCGGGCGACGAGGTCTGGAGCAGCGCGCCCTGGAGGGCGCCCGACCTGACCAAGTCGCAGCTGGAAGGCCCGTACTCGGAGGACCGCGATCTGACGATGACCGTGCCTCGAGTCATGCGCATCACCAGCGGCGGCAAGGAGTACTTCGCCGTGGTGGCCTACGGCGAGAAGGGCGCGGATCAGCTGCACGAGGCCGAAGACGGGCTCTCGATGTCCTTCTACCCGACCGACAGCTCCGGTGACTCGGTCGCCCCGGTCTCCTCCACCGACCTGCCCGACGCCTACGCAGAGACCGATCTGCAGTCCACTCCGGCCGGTCTGCTGGCCCAGGACCACTCTGGCTCCTCGTGGCTCGTCGACCCGGCCACCGGCAAGACGACCGAAACCCCGGACGCGGCGGAGGATTGGAAGGACACCCCCGTCTTTCCCACATCGAAGGGCCCGGTCCGCAACGGCAGCAACGGCGGTTTCGGCATCCCCGGCGGCTGGCGCAGCGACCAGGTGGCGCCGCCGGGCGTTCCTGCGATGCTGGGCGACCTGCACAAGGACGACGGGTGGTTGACGCGCCCGAAGACCGATTACAACGGCGAGATCAGCGGCGCGGTGGAAGGCCACCTGCTCGCGCAGTGGACCATCCCGGGCACCAACGACATCGTCACCTCGGTGCACGATCCGGAAACCGGACGGGTGGAAGCGACTGCCCAGTGCTATGTTTCGACGCGGTGGGGCGTGGACTTCATCATCCCCAAGTCGGTCACCTCGGGCCTGATCCCGGCGCTGTCCCCGAACGGCCAGTACCTGGCCGCCGATGGTGCGCTGTTCGACCTCAAGTCCGGCAAGGGTTTCTGCTCCGACACCGGTGACCGCGCCAAGGAGATCAGCCTGGTCTCGGTCGGCGACGACGGCACCGCCTACGGCTGGGCCGCGGGCGATGACGACGACGCCCCGAAGATCCCGGTCTCGGTCACCATGCAGGGCAGCACCGCGCTACCCCCGGGAACTCAGATCCCGACCGCGGTGCTCGGCGACACGGGCGTTTTCGTCTCGGACCCCAGCCTGGACGCCGCCAGGTTGGCCGTCATCCCCAAGAACGGCTGATCGGTCGAGGTCGGGCGGCATTCCCCGCCCGACCTCGCCGTGCTCAGCTGAAGTCGCCGGTGTGGTCCACCGCCCACTCGGCGAAGGTGCGGGCAGGGCGTCCCGTCTCCTGCTGCACGGTCGGCACCGCTGGGACGGGGTTCCGCCCGGACTGCGCCCGGTAGCCGATCAGGGTGTCCGCGACGGCTTCCGGCAGCCCCTCCGCGACCATGCGGGCCTTCGCCTGCGCCGGGGTTTCCTCCTCGAAGCGGACGTCCTGGCCGATCGCAGCACCGATCGCGCGCACCTGGTCGACCACGCTGATCAGTTCCGGGCCGGTCAGCAGGTAGGACTTCCCGGCGTGCCAGTCCTGAAGCAACGCGGTGACCGCGACCGCGGCGACGTCGTCCTCGTGGATGGGTGCCTCCCCTGATCGGACTCGGGCCCGGCACGCTAAGGCCTCGAGCGCACTCGAGGTCAAGCGTCGGGCAACGACACACCGGTCGGCAGCAGCTCCGCCTCGACCAGTTCCTCCCACACCGCAGACGGGACCGGCCGCTCGAAAAGCGCGGCGTTGCGGTGTACTTCGTCGGTCGACCTGGCTCCCACGACGACGCTGGCGATGGCCGGGTGCGCGCGGGTGAAGGCCATCGCCACCTGCGGAAGGCTCGCACCGTACCGGTGGACCACTGCGGCGATCCGGGCGGCTTTCGCGCGCAGCTCCGGCGACGCAGGCGCGTAGTCGAACATCGCCTCCGGGCTGGGCTCGTCGGTGGCCAGGACACCGCCGTTGAACACGCCGGCCGCCAGCACCGATACGTTGCGGCGCAGGCACATCGGCAACATGGTTTCGGCGGCGGACTGCTCGAGCAGCGTGTAGCGGCCGGCGAGCATCACCGCGTCCACGTCGGTCTCGGTCGCGAACCGCTCCAGCATCCGCCACTGGTTCATGCCGACGCCGACCGCACCGATCACGCCTTGGGCACGCAGCTCGTGCAGCGCCGGGTACGCCTCATCAACCGCCTGCGGCCAGTGGTCGTCGGGGTCGTGGATCAGCACCAGATCCACGCGGTCCAGGCCGAGCCGTCGCAGGCTGGTCTCCAGCGACCGCCGCACCCCGTCCGCGCTGAAGTCCCACACCCGCTCGCGGTCGGCGGGCACGTCGAAACCCGCGGGATCTCGGGAACCCGCGGTTCGCGGGCTCGGCACCAGCAGCCGGCCGACTTTGGTCGACACGACCAGCTCCGACCGCGGCCGTCCGGCCAGTGCCGTGCCGAGGCGGCGTTCGGCCAGTCCGAGTCCGTAGTGGGGCGCGGTGTCGAAGTAGCGGATCCCCGCTTCCCACGCAGCATCCACCGCGCCGAGCGCGGTTTCCTCGTCGACCGCGCGGTAGAGGTTCCCGATGACCGCGCCGCCGAATCCGAGCGGGGACACCGCGACGTCCGAGCCGCCGAGCTTCACGGCAGCTCCCACACCTGCCGGAGACCGGTGTCCTCGCCCGAGTAGTCGTCCTCGACCGCCAGCAGCTCCGACATCCGCGCCTGCCAGGCCACGTTGACGGGGTGGTCGCGCAGCGCCCGGCGCATCGCCTCGTAGTCCTCGACCTCCACGACGTGGAACAGGTCCAGGCCGTCGCGCCAGATCCGCCAGCTGTGCACACCGGCTTCGCGCAGCGCCGCGTCCAGCTCGGCCGGGATCACCGCGTGCACCTGCTCGTACTCGGCTTCGCGTCCCGGTTCCAGCTTGGTGCGCAAGGCGATTCGCTGCATCTGCTCCCCTTCCCTCACCCGCCGGCCCACACCGGCCCGTCGGGGTAGCTGTGCTCGCGCAGCGACTCCGAGCGCAGCTGCGCGGAGAAGCCCGGACGCCTCGGGGCCCGGTAGTGCCCGTTCCGGATCACCACGGGGTCCACGAAGTGCTCGTGCAGGTGGTCGACGTATTCGACGACGCGGCCGTCGATGGATCCGGACACCGCGACGAAGTCGAACATCGCCAGGTGCTGCACCAGTTCGCACAGCCCGACCCCGCCCGCGTGCGGGCACACCGGAACCCCGAACTTCGCCGCCAGCAGCAGGATCGCCAGGTTCTCGTTGACCCCGGCCACCCGCGCGGCGTCGAGCTGCAGGAAGGACAGCGCTTCGGCCTGCAGCAGCTGCTTGAACACCACGCGGTTGGCGACGTGCTCCCCGGTGGCCACCTGGACCGGTGCGACGGCCGAGGCGATGGCGGCGTGCCCCAGCACGTCGTCCGGGCTGGTCGGCTCCTCCACCCACCACAGGCCGAAGGGCGCCAGCTCGCGGATCCAGCTGATCGCGGTGGGCACGTCCCAGCGCTGGTTGGCGTCGACGGCGATGCGGACGTCCGGTCCGACCTCTTCGCGAGCGATCCGCAGCCGCCGCACGTCGTCGTCGAGGTCCGCCCCCACCTTCAGCTTCAGCAGCGGGAATCCCTGGTCCACCGCTTCGCGGCAGAGCCTCCGGAGCTTCTCGTCCGAGTAGCCCAGCCAGCCCGGGGTCGTGGTGTACGCCGGGTAGCCATCGCGGAGGATTTCTGCGGTTCGCTCCGCGCGGCCGGGCTCCGCTCGGCGCAGGATGTCCAGCGCTTCCTCCGGGGTCAGCGCATCGCTGAGGTACCGGAAGTCGACCAGGTCGACGATCTGCTCCGGGGACAGCTCGGCGAGCAGCTGCCACAGCGGTTTCCCGGCCCGCTTGGCCTTCAGGTCCCACAACGCGTTGATCACGGCGCCGATCGCCATGTGCGCCACGCCCTTCTCCGGACCCAGCCAGCGGAGTTGCGAGTCGTGCACGAGTTCCCGCCACACCGAGCCGAGATCGTCCAGCACCTCGCCCAGCGGGCGACCGACCACAAAGGACTCCAGTGCCCGGATCGCCGCGACCTGCACATCGTTGCCGCGGCCGATGGTGAACGCGAACCCGTGGCCTTCCAGCCCGTCGTCGGCATCGGTCTCGATCACCACGTAAGCCGCCGAGTAATCGGGGTCCGGGTTCATCGCGTCCGAACCGTCCAGCTCCCGCGAGGTCGGGAACCGGACGTCGCAGGTCCGCAAACCGGTGATCAGCGCAGCCATCAGGCCACCTCACTTCCGCCCACCACAGGTATAACGGCCCGTGCTCGCGATGCCAAGATCACCGACACCACCGTCAGCTGGGCTCAGGACCTGTTTTCGAACTCGTTTTGCGTGGCTGTGCTCGGCGGCAACTGCGACCTGCAACCGCTGGTGGACGAGGGTGGCTCGGTTGAGGCCGTGGGCAGGTGCCATGGCTCGACACAACCCGAGGTCGAGTTCTCCGGCGAGCAGCTGCTTCTCGAGTTCAGCGGGATAGCGCTGGTTGACGTCGGTGGCCAGGTCCGGGTGTTCGGCGTGCGCTTGACGCAGCAGCGCGGTGACCTCGTCGCCGGTGACTGCCGGGACGTGCCCTATGCGCAGCACCTCCGATTCGCCGCGACCGATCCGCCGCGCGCGTTCCAACGCGGAGCGGGCCACGCCTCCCAGCACGCGGGCGTCGGCGATCAGCGCCTCCCCTGCGGGCAGCACTGCCACGCCAGTGGTGGTGCGTTTGAGCAGGTCGACACCGACTTCGCGTTCGAGCGCGCGGATCGAGGTGGACAGTGCCTGCTGGGACAGGTGCAGGCGCGCTGCGGCGCGGGTGAAGCTACCCTCCTCCGCCACCGCGACGAGATGTCCCAGCTTGTACAAGTCCAAGCCCACGTCACGCCCTGCTTTCCGCGCTGCCTTCAATGCCGAGGCGATTGGCGACCAACGTCGCGGCCAGCACCAGAGCCATACCCACCACGGCACCGCCCAAGCCGATCAGCCGGGTGCTGAACGGCAGTGCCAGCAACACGATGGCGCCCGCCACGACGATCGCGAAGTTCCGCACCGCGCCGGTCGCCGCGAGGCGGTGCAGCACCCCGAGCGCGAGCAGCACTAGGACGACCGGCACCGAGACCGCGAATGCCGCCGCTTGATCGCTGACGTGCGAGCGGTGTCCCGCGGTGTCCACCGCGACTTCGAGGCCCGCCCCCAGCGCAGCGATCGCGGCGAACACCACGACGTGGCCGTAACCCCAGGACAGCGCGATGCGCACGCTGCTGAGGTGCGGCTCTCCTGCGGCGAAGTAGGTCCACCACACGACGAAGACCAGCACGAGGCCACCGGCGGCGATCATGATCAGCGACGGCAAAATCCCGAATTCGGCCAACGCGGACTGCACCGCCGTGAGCGCACCGAGGATGACCTCGCCGAGCACGATGATGGTGAACAGGCTGTACCGCTCGGCGATGTGCTCCGGGTGCCAGCTGGTGGGCCGGCTCCACTCCGCCCACGCCGGAACGGCCAGCTCAGCGATCAACAGCCAGCGGGTCCTCGCCAGGTTCACCACAGTTCCCCTCTTCCACGCCGGCAACCAGAGCTGCCCCGATCATGCTCCGCTGCTGCGGTGCGGCAGGTGGTCGCCCCTCCTGACCATCTGCCGCACCGGAGGCGGTCACCTTGTGGTGTAGCCGCCGTTCGGGAACATCGTCTGCCCGGTGAACCACCAGCCCTCGGTGGCCAGGAACCGGATCACCGGCACGATGTCCTCGATGTGGGTGAGCTGGTTGCCCATGCCCTGGGACTTGTGGAACTCAACCCGCTCCGGGGTCTCCTGCGGGTAGAAGAACGGCGTGTCCATCGGCCCGGGTGCCACCACGTTCACCGAGATGCGGCGGTCGGCGAACTCCTTGGCCGCGGCGCGGGTGAAGTGCTCCAGCGGAGCCTTGCCCCCGGCGTAGGTGGAGTAGCCGTCGGTGAACGCCGAGAGCAGCGAGGTGCCCAGGCTGATGATCTTGCCGTCGTCGTTGAGCCGGCGCCCGGCCTCCTGGATGAAGAAGTACGCCGCCTTCGCGTTGATCGCGAACATGCGGTCGAATTCTTCCTCAGTGGTCTCCAGGATCGGCTTGCACAGCACCATCCCGGTCGTGTTCACCGCGACGTCGACCCCGCCGAAGGTGTCCACTGCGGTGTCGAACAGCCGACGTACCTCGCTGACCTGTGTCAGGTCGCCCTGCACCGAGATGCCTCGGAACCGGCTTCCCGCACCGCGTTAACGGTCTTTTCCGCCTCCGCGGCCGAGGAGTCGCTGTTGTAGTGCACGACGACCTTCGCGCCCTCGTCCGCGAACGTCATCGACAGCAGACCGCCCAGGTTCTTGCCTCCGCCGCCGATGACAGCGACCTTGTCCCGCAGGCTCCGCTCCGCCATGGTTCGCCCGTTCCTTCCGGCATCGCTGCTGGTCCTCGACCTCGTCGAGGTCGCATCCCGACGGTAGGCAGCCGAAGCGGGCAGCCGGAAACAGAACATCCGGGTGCGACCACAAGCTCTGTGGATATGCCCAGCTCGGACGGGTCGCGTCGACCTGGGCGCACCACCCGCCGGAGTGCCCCGGCGGGTGGTGTCCGGAGGGACTACAGCAGTCCCTCGACGATCTCGACGGCCCGTGACAGACCACCGGCTTCTTCGATCTCGCGTCGCATGTCCGCCAGCCGGTTCCGGACCCCCTCATCCGAGGTGACCTTTTCCAGCGCAACGCGCAGCTGCTCTGGCGTGGCGGTCGCACCGTCCAGCTGAACGCCCAGGCCGAGTTCCTCGATCCGGGCCGCGTTCATGAACTGGTCGGCGGCCTGCGGAACCGCGATCAGCGGCACGCCGTGGCGCAGGCCCTCCATCGTGCCACCCATACCGGCGTGCGTGATGAACGCGCTGGCCTGGGACAACATCCGGAGCTGCGGAATCCACCGGTGCACTTCGAAGTTCGCCGGGACCTCACCGAGCTCGGCCGGGTCGATTGCCTTCCCGACCGCCAGCACCACGTGCCAATCGAGGTCGGCGAACGCCCGCAGGCACCGCCGGTAGAAGTCCAAGCGGTCGTTGTAGGCCGAACCCAGCGAGATCACCAGGACCGGCCGGTCGTCCGGCGCCTGCCAACTCCCCTGCGACGCCCGCTCGGTCAGCATCGGGCCGACGAACGTGTACACGTCCGCCGCCTGATCCCCGAAGTACTGGAAGCTCCGCGGGATGGTCACGATGCAGCGACGCGGATGCAGCAAGTCGTGGTTCGTCAACGTCACGCCCTGCTCGGCGAAGTACGCGTCGTACGCCTCCTCCACCGCCGTCGTCTCCGGGGTCGGCGTCAGGTCCAAGACCGACTCCAGCCCTTCTGTGTAGACGTGGGTCGGACACAGCTGGAGCGCGGGCACTCCCCACTTCTCGGCGAGGACGAGGAAATCTCCGAGGTCGTAGACCACGAGATCGGGCCGATCCCCCGCGAACGCCTCTTCGAGCTGTGGCACGACGGATTTGGTCTCCTCGAGGAACATCCAGCGCGCTTCGGTTCCCTCCGTCGGCCACTCCTGCCGGGTCGCGTTCGGCGACCCCGGCAGCATCGAGTCGTAGTGGACCGGTGTCGCCCCGGCCTCGGCCACCTGGTCGGCGAACGGCTCGGTCACCGCGTAGCTGACGCGATGGCCGCGGTTCACCAGCTCGGTGATCAGCCCGAGGGTCGGGTTGATGTGACCGTGCGCCGGAATGGTGAAGAACGCGATGTGCGCGGGCCGGGTGCGGTACGCGTTCTGGGCAGAGTTCGTCATCTGCTGGGTACTCCTGATCGGAAACAGCCTCGGCGCAACGAGGGACACGTCAAAACAGGTCGGTGGGCGCGCCCGGGGAACCGAGCCCACGTCGCTGCGACCGCGAACGTCCGAAGACGACTCGCGGTGTGCGATCAGGCCGGGGGTACGGGATCAGCGGGCGGAGTGCACCGCCCCGCCGAATCGATGCGGGCGCGTGGAAAGGCATGACGAAGCAGGCGACACGAAGTCGCCGCGCCATGCACTCATCGGGAGCTCGATCAGATGTAGAGCTGCAACTGCACCATGCGGACAGGCTAACGCAGCCAGCTCGCCGGTGTCGCGCCATTTTCGGCGGGCAACCGGTGGCAATGCCGTTCGCCCGCGACGAAACCGCGCCGCAGCAACCTGATTCGCACCTACCGTGCAGCTATGGACGTCGACCTCGTCGTGCCCGGCCTCTACCACCTGCGCCCCGAATTCGGCCAGGCGTACCTCTGGTTGGACGGACGCTCCGCGACCCTCATCGACACCGGGATCGCCGGCTCCGGCCCGGCCATCACCGCACTGCTGACCGAGCTCGATGCCGAGCTGGAGCGGATCGTCATCACCCACGGCCACGAGGACCACGCGGGCTCCGCTGCGGAGCTCCGCGCGGCCACCGGCGCACCGGTGCTGGCGCACGCCGGGGACGTGGCCGTCATCCAGGGCGAACGACCGCGCCCCGACCCGGTGCTGCTCGACTGGGAACGACCGCTGTTCGACAGCATCACCCCGAACGTTCCCCTGCCACCGCCGTGCCCGGTGGACCAGGAGATCGCCGAAGGCGACGTGCTCGACTTCGGCGGCGAAGCCCGCGTGCTCTCGATCCCCGGTCACACCGACGGAAGCATCGCTCTGCACTTGTCAAAGAGCAAAACCCTGTTCACAGGGGACACGATCGCCAACGTCGGCGAGGTCATGCTCGGCACGTTCAACCTGGATCGAGCGAAGACGATCGAATCGTTCCGCCGCCTCGCCGAACTGGACACCGAGGTCGCCTGCTTCGGCCACGGCGACCCGATCACCCGCAACGCAGGGTCAGAACTCCGCACAACAGCAGCAAAACTCACCACCTGATTGCTCGTCATCGAGCCCACCTCGAACCGCAGACCCGGGTGGTTGCGGCGGGCCACCTCGATCATCCCGGGCGAGAGATCGATGCCGAAGGCGTCGACACCGAGCTCGCTCAGGTGGGCGGCGACCTCTCCGGGACCGCAACCGACGTCGACCACCGGCCCCCCGCCGGCAGCCCGCACGCTTTCGGCGAACAACGCCAAAGCCGCGCGCAGGTACTGGTTTCCTGCGATGGCACCGCGCACCTGGTCGGCGTAGCTGACCGCGACCGTGTCGTACGAGGTTCGGGTGTCGATCAACCAACCGTTCGCGTTCATGTCCCAGCACGGTGGTCCACGGCCCCGACCCCGCAGCCGAGCAAGCCTCGGGTCACGCCACCAGTTCGAGGAGGTCGTCGAGCGCGTCCTGGACCATCTTCCTGGTGTGGCGGAGTTCCTGGGAGTCCAATGTGTCCAGGAGGGCCCGCAGGTCGCGCTCGGTGGCTGGTCGTGGTCGGCCGAGCTTGTCGCGGCTCTTGATCAAGCCCAGTTCGGCCAGCGCCGCACCGCGCGGTTCGTTGATGGCGCGGAACATCTTCTGCGCCTCCTGGTAGGTGCGGACCGCTTCGCCGTACCAGCAGGCGCGGAACAGGACGTTGCCGCGCATCTTCCGGTTGTAGGCCAGCGCGCTGGACAGATCCATCCGGCGGCAGATCTGCTCGCCCCGCGACAGCAGGCGCAACGCTTCGTCGTGCTCCCCGCGCAACGACAGCACGTCGGCCATTCCTCGCAAAGCCCAGGCGAGACCGCGCTCGTCGCCGCCGTCCTCGGCGATCTGCCCGGCTTCGGCGAAGCGCTCCCACGCCGCGTCCAGGTCGCCCGCGTTGCGGTCAAGCTGAGCGAGCCCTTCGAGCGCCCACACCGTGTGCCGGCACTCGCCCCGCTTGCGGGCTTCGGCGAGCAGTTCCACGTGGAGTTTGCGTGCCCTCTCGTAGTCACCGCGGATCCGCAGCGTTTCGGCGATTCCGGCGACCGAGTACCCGAGCGCCACCACATCACCCGCCTTGGTCGCCATGTCACGAGCGAGCTCGAGCCAGCGCAGCGAAGCCGTCATCTGTCCACATTGGCGAGCCAAGGTGCCGCCGTTCCACAGCGCCCACGCCATCGAACCCGGCGCGTCCGCGTTCCTGGCCGCCCGGTAGCTGGCGCGCCAGGCCACGTTGGCCTCGGCGATCTTGCCCACTCGTCGGCACGCCTCGGACTCCAGCAACTTCGCCTGGGCGAGCGCCTGATCGTCGCCTTCCTCCAGCGCGCGAGCGACTTCCTCACGCGCCTCGGCCAAGGCCTGCACGTAGTTCGTGTTCACCGACATGCTCCGGAACTTCCCCTGGAACTCCGGTGCGGACGCCTGGCTGCTCATCTCGGCCACCTCGCATTTCGAACCGCGTTGGTGCCAAGACGCACCAATCTCGCTGAGGGCCGGTTCTCCCCGTCGATCCCCTGAGAACGGGGAGAACCGGCCTACTAAACCCCCGACGCCATCCAAGTTATGGCGCGACGAGGGGTCAGCGGATCAGCCGATGTGTCAGGCGAAGTCGACCGATCGGCCAGGAACAAGAGGGGCCTTCTCGTACTTTCGGCCGAGATCTAAAAGATCAGGAACGGTCCGAACGGCCCGGACGTTCTTCATCCGGCAGCCGACATGCCGGGGTATCGCCGGGCAGCCGGTAGCGGTTCGCGGCGATCGCCCGGTAAGCCCACTCGGCCAACGTCCGCAGCACCGGCGCGGACAGCGCCAAACCGGCCACCGGCCAGGGTGTGCGGCAGCTCTTGAGCAGCTCGGCAACGGCGGCCGCGCCGCCGAAGACCCGGCCGGACGGCGCCACCCACAGCACCTCGTGCCGCGCTCGGTCCGGGGTCGTCCGGTAGGCGGCGAGATCGGCCTCCTGCCACGCCAGCACGCGCATCCGCACCGGCAGGCGCTCGGCCAGCCGAACGCTGCGCGTGCAGAAACCGCAGTCGCCGTCGTAGATCAGCACCGGAGATTCGATCATGACAACTCCTCCCCGTCGAGTCCCCAGCCGGGAACCCGGCGAGCCGCAGGCGGGGAGGCCTGCGAGATCAGTCCAGGTCGTCGTGGCGCATCAGCAGCCGGCCGGCCTCGGTGAGCGAGCCGGACAGCGACGGGTACACCGAGAACGTGTTGGCCAGGTTGTCCACGGTCACCTGGTTCTGCACGGCGAGCGCGATCGGCAGGATCAGCTCGCTGGCGTTCGGCGCCACCACGACACCGCCCACCACCACGCCGGTTTGCGGGCGGCAGAAGACCTTGAGGAATCCGCGGCGCAGGCCTTCCATCTTCGCGCGAGGGTTGGTGGCCAGCGGCATCATCACTGTCCGCGCCGGCACCTCGCCGCTGTCGATCGCCTGCTGGCTGATGCCGACGGTGGCGATCTCCGGGTGGGTGAAGACGTTCGCAGCGACCGTCTTGAGCTTGATCGGGGTGACGCCCTCGCCCAGCGCGTGCCACATCGCGATCCGGCCCTGCATGCCCGCCACCGAGGCCAGCAGCAGCAGACCGGTGCAGTCACCGGCGGCGTAGACGCCCGGCACGGACGTCCGCGACACCCGGTCGACCGGGATGTAACCGCCGCGGTCGGGCTCGACGCCGATCCGGTCCAGCCCGATGTCGGTGGTGTTGGGGACCGAGCCGACGGTCATCAGCGCGTGGCTGGCCTCGACCTGGCGCCCGTCGGCCAGGTGGATCAGCACGCCGGAATCGGTGCGCTCCACCTTCTCGGCGCGGGCGTGCTTGACGACCTCGGTGCCGCGCTCGGCGAACACCTCTTCGAGTACCGCCGCCGCGTCGGCGTCCTCGTGCGGCAGCACGCGGTCACGGCTGGAGACCATGGTGACCTTGACGCCCATCTCGGTGTAGGCGGAGGCGAACTCCACACCGGTGACGCCGGAACCGATCACCGCCAGGTGCTCGGGTAGTTCGGGCAGGTCGAACAGCTGCCGCCAGGTGAGGATCCGCTCCCCGTCCGGCTCTGCTCCCTTGAGGACCCGCGGCGTGGCGCCGGTGGCGATCAGCACGACGTCGGCGGTCAGCTCCTCGTAGCCGCCGTCGGCGAGGTCGACGCCGACCTGGTGCACGGCCATGCCCTTGGCCGGGTTGGTGAAGCGCGCTCGACCGGGCAGGATCTTCACACCTTCGCGGCGGACCCGGGACCGGATGTCGGCGGACTGCGCGAGCGCGAGGCCCTTCACCCGGCCGTGCACGACCGCCACGTCGACGTCGGAGTCCTCGGTCTTCGCGCGGATGCCGAGCTCGCGGGCATCGCGGTACGCCGAGCGCGCGCCCGCGGAGGCGATGAAGGTCTTCGACGGCACGCAGTCGTAGAGCACGCAAGCCCCGCCCAGGCCTTCCGGCTCGACCAGCGTGACCTCCGCCCCGTTCGACGCGGCGACCAGTGCCGCCTCGTAGCCCGCCGGGCCGCCTCCCATGATCACGATGCGGGTCACTTCGCGTTCCTCCCCGATGCCTGCCTGTGGGCGCCAAACTCACCGTACGCTGCGCGTAGCCCGGTCAATTCGGGTGGTGTCGCCCGAATTGACCATCGTGGCGCGCCCCACAGCACCGCAATGACCGAGCGTCACCGCGCAGGCGAGTCGACGGTGCAACCGGTGACGACGGCGGGTTCGGTCTGCACCCACTTTTGTGACGCGATCCGCGCCGCCGCTCGGGCTGTCGATCGCTACCCTGTTGGGCGTGCCTCTGTACGCCGCGTACGGGTCCAACATGGATCCGGCCCAAATGATCAAGCGCGCCCCGCACTCGCCGCTGGCGGGGACGGGCTGGCTGATGGACTGGCGGTTGACCTTCGGCGGGGAGGACTACGGCTGGGAAGGTGCCCTCGCCACCATCGTCGAACACCCCGGAGAACAGGTCTTCACGGTGCTCTACGACGTCAGCCCGGAGGACGAGCGGCAGCTCGACAACTGGGAAGGCGCCGAGCTGGGCATGCACAAGAAGCTCCGGCTGCGGGTGCAGACGCTGGACGGCCCAGTGCTGGCCTGGCTGTACGTGCTCGACGCCTACGAAGGCGGGCTGCCGTCCGCGCGCTACCTCGGTGTGATGGCCGATGCCGCCGAAGCCGCCGGTGCGCCCGAGGATTACGTCGAGAAGCTGCGAAAACGGCCGTGCCACAACGTCGGGCCAGGCTCTGCGCGTGATATCTGACCCGAACATCACGCCGCACGTGTGATAATCACTCCGGTTGCACACGTGGTTGCTCGTCGCTGCGCACGTGCCGGGTGACACCTACCCGCAGCACCGGGGCGGCGACGAGCTCTGAGGTGAGGGGTTCGGCGTGGCCGAGGCGGGCGGCACACCGGTCAGCCAGCAGGAACGGCGCGAGGAGATCCGCCAGGAGGCGCTGGCCAGCGGATTCGTGCGGATCGAGGAGCTCGCCGCCAAGCACGGTGTCAGCGGCATGACGATCCATCGCGATCTTGACGTGCTGGAGCAGCAGGGCTGGCTGCGCAAAGTCCGCGGCGGAGCGACTTCGACGCCGACGGCGCTGCTGGAGACCTCGGTGCGAGCGCGGATCGCCGACGCCGCCGAGGACAAGGCGCGCATCGCCGAGCACGCCGCGCGGCTCGTCACCCCCGGTCAGGTCGTGGCCTTGGACGACAGCACCAGTGCGTTGGCAGTCGCGGAGCGGTTGCCCGCGCTGGCCCCGCTGACCGTCGTGACGAACTTCCTGTCGATGATCAACCTGCTCAGCGGCGAGCCCGGGCTGCACCTGATCGGGCTCGGCGGCGACTACCAGCCGTCCTACGACGCCTTCCTCGGGCTGCACACCGCCAAGTTGGCCCGGACCATGCGCTCGGACGTGCTGTTCATGTCCACCACCGCCGTCGTCGACGGGCACTGCCTGCACCGCTCGCAGGAGACGATCCAGGTCAAGCGGGCTCTGATGGAGACCACGGGCAAGCGGGTGCTGCTGCTGGACCACTCCAAGTTCGACCGGCGCGCGGTGCACGAGCTGGCGCCGCTGACCGAGTTCGACCTGGTCATCGTGGACGCCGGAACACCGGCCCCGCTGATCGACGAGCTGCGGGCGGCGGGAGTCGCACTGGAGATCGCCGAGCGCTGACTCCCGCCGATCGCGGATCAGGCCGCGAGCCAGCCGCGGGTGCGGAGTTCGCCGAGGAAGCGCTGGTAGCTGCCGTCCAGTGGGGACACCTCTGAACGCACCGGCTCGACCAGTTCGCCCTCGGGCACCATCGCGGCAGCCGCCGCGCTCAGGTCCGGGTGGATCGAACCGCTGGCCGCCAGCAGAGCTGCGCCGAGCGCGGTGCCAGCACCTTGGACGCGCAGGACTGGGCGGTCCAAGATCGACGCCCTGATCTGGCACCAGGCGAGGCTGCGCGCACCACCACCGGCAGTGCGCACCGGACCTGCTGCCGGTGCACCGAGTTCAGCCACCCGTTCCAGCGCTAGCCGCTCGCAGAAGGCGACGCCTTCGAGGCGGGAGCGGTACTCGTCCACTCCGTTCTGCGGCGTGCCGAGCACGAACTGGGTGGCCTTCCCCGCCAGGAACGGGAACCGCTCGCCTTCGCCGCGCAGCGGGTAGTTCACCACGCTCGCCGGGCCGCGTTCGGTGGCCGCGCGGTCCAGCTCCGCCAGCCCCGCGGTGTCCACATCGGACAGCGCGGAGCCGCCGATGTTGGCCGCACCGCCGGGCAGCCACATCCCGTCCGGGTGCAGGTGGCTGTACACCGCCCCGGCCGGGTCGTGCACGAGTTCCTTCGACACGCCCTTGAGGACCAGCGTCGTACCCAACACGGTGACGAACTGGCCGATGTCGACGGCTCCGCACGCCAGCTGGCCCGCGCACCCGTCGGTCATCCCTGCCCGGACCTCGCAGCCCGCCGGCAACCCGGTCTCCGCTGCGGCCGCCGCGTCGACCTCGCCCAGGACCACCGTCGGCCGCACGACCTCCGGGAGCAGCCGGGACGGCACCTCCAGCGCGTCGAAGACCTCGGTCGCCCACTCCCCAGCCACCGCGTCGTAGCCGCTCTTCAGGGCATGACTGGTGTCGGTCGCGGCCGGACGCCCGATCAGCTTCCGGGCGATGACGTCCGGGGTGTGGCAGACGAGCGCGGTCCCCTCCGGGAGGTGCCGCGCCAGCCAGCCGATCCGGGCCAGGCCCGATCCGGCCGACGGGGTGATGCCGGTCCGCTCCCAGCGCGGTGCGCCGACCTCGACCGCGGTTCGGGCCTCGGCCTCGGCGCGCCGGTCGTCGTACATCAGCGCCGCACCGAGCGGATCGCCGTTGCCATCGACCGCGACCACGGTGCCCGAAGTCGCCGAGATCGCCAGCGAGGTGATCTCGGAGCTACGCGCTCCCAGCGCGGCCGTGCACTCTGCCAGGCAGTCCCGAACCGCGGGCCACCAGGTGCTCGCGTCCTGTTCGGAACGGCCGCCGGACGAGCGCACCGGCTGCGGCAACGAGCGGGAAGCCGCAGCCACCACCGCGCCGGCCTGGTCGTGGATCTGCACCCGCACGTTCGCGGTCGCGATGTCGACCCCTGCGACGAGCTGTCCCATCAACACCCCTCCCCGGAGCGTGCGCCGCTGGTCATCCGGCGGCCTGCAGCTTCTCCAACGCCTCCGGCAGTTCGGCCATCGAGAACACCGCGACGTCCGGCTCGGCGAGCTGCTCGGGCGTCGGGTTCGGCGGAGCCTCGCCGCGCACCACCCACACCGTTCGCAGGCCGACCTGCTGGGCACCGCGCACGTCGGTGTCCAACCGGTTGCCGACGTGCACCGCGTTCTCCGGTTCGACGCCGGCTTCGCGCAGCGCGTGCTGGAAGATCCGCGGGTCCGGCTTCTCCGCGCCGACGATCGCCGAGATCGCCCAGATGTCCACGAAGTCGGACACGCCGTCGCGGGTCAGGGCGTCCACAACCACCGCGCGCTGGTTGGCCACGATCGCGATCTTGTAGCGCCCGGTGAGCTGCTCGAGCGTCGGCAGCACGTCGTCGTGCAGTGCCGACACCGGGTACTCCCAGTACTGCTCGGCGCGCTCGGACAGCCGCTGGCGGTCCTGCGCGGTCAGGAACCGCTCGGCGACCGCAGTCCTCAGCGAACCGCCCTGGGCCTGGCGGCGCTCGTCGTAGACCTGCTGGAACTCCGCCTCGTCGATCTCGCGGCCGTCCTCGGCAGCGAGTTCGCGCGCGGCGCGCAGCAGGGCGTCGCGGTAAGCGCTGTCGTCGTAGACCGGTCCGCCGACGTCGAGCAGCACCAGGTCGATGCGGCCGGTTCCGGACTCGGGGGGTTGAAGCGGCACGTCGCGTCCTTCCGGTGGCGGTCCACTCCCGGGACCGCAGTGTCACATCCCACGGCCAACATAACATCCATCTTGAAATTTTTAACACTCGATGCTGTGATGTTCTCGGGTCGAGCACTGGCGCCGACCCGCCAAGCGGGATCTGGAGGGAACACCCGTGATCACCATCGGCATCGACGCCGGCACCTCGGTGGTGAAGAGCGTCGCCTACGCGGCGGACGGAACCGAGCTGGCGGTCGCCCGCCGCCCGACCCGGGTCGAGCATCCCCACCCCGGCTGGGCCGAGCAGGACATGCACGAGGTCTGGGGCGCGGTCGCCGACACCGTCGCCGAGCTCATCGCCACGACGAGTTCCGACGTCGCAGCGCTCGCGCTCACCGCGCAGGGCGACGGGTGCTGGCTGGTCGACGACGCCGGCCGGCCGACCGGTCCCGCGCTGCTCTGGAACGACGCCCGCGCCTCCGAGATCGCCGCCGACTGGGCCGAGTCCGGAGTCCTCGCCGAGCTGTTCAAGATCAACGGATCGGTCGGTTTCGGCGGTCTGCCGCACGCGCAGCTGCGCTGGCTCGCCGAGCACGAGCCCCACCGGATCGAGCGCTCTGCCAAGGTGCTGACCTGCGGCGGCTGGCTGTTTCACTGCCTGACCGGACGCCTGGCCTGGGACGTCTCCGAAGCCTCCAACCCGTTCCTCGACGCACGGACCGGGCAGTACTCCCCCACCGTGCTCACCGAGCTCGGACTGGACTGGGCGCAGCCGCTGCTCCCCGACGTGGTCGACGGCCAGGAGCGGATCGCGCCGCTGCACGACGCCGCGGCCGAACGTCTCGGCGTCCCGGCGGGCACGCCGGTGGTGCTCGGGGCGTACGACGTGATCTCCACGGCCATCGGTGCTGGTGTCACCGAACCCGACCAGGCATGCACAATCCTCGGCACCACGATCTGCACCGAGGTGATCAGCGACGACCCGCGGCTCGAACGGACGCCGGTGGGCATGTCGTTGCGCACGCCGACTCCGGGACGCTGGATGCTCGCCAGCGCCACGCTGTCGGGCACCGAAGTCGTGGAGTGGGCCTGCCGGATGCTCGGCCTGCCCAACCCGGAGAACCTCACCGACCTGGCCGAACAAGCCGAACCGGGCAGCAAGGGCCTGCTGATGCTGCCCTACCTGTCGCTGGCCGGGGAACGCGCGCCGTTCTACGACCCGGCGGCGCGCGGCAGCCTGCACGGCCTGAGCCTGGAACACGGTCCGGCCGAGATTGCACGGGCCTGCCTGGAAGGACTTGCCATGGCGATCCGGGACTGCCTGCGGGCCTCCGCCGCACAGCCCACCGAGCTCCGGCTCACCGGCGGCGGTTCGGCGAACGGGTTGTGGCGCCAGGTGATCGCCGACGTGACCGGCCTGCCGGTCGTGCGCACCACCGACGAGCAGGCCGGCGCCCGCGGCGCGACGGTGACCGCGCAGTCCCTGCTGACCGGCCGCAGCATCACCGAAGTGGCCAACGAGCTGGTCGGGACGTCGGAGCCGCTGCAGCCGATCGAGGGCAACCGCGCCATCTACGACGATGCCTACGCGCGGTTCATCGCGGCTCGCGAAGCTGCCCAGGCCGCTAACTGGTTCCAGCGCTGAGATCATCATCGCGCACCACCGATCCCCACGGTCAGCGCGCTGTTCGGCTTCGGCCAGGCCAATCCGAGCAGCGCGCTCGCCCGTCGGGTGCCGCGACGATCCCGGCGGCGGGCGACCCGCTCGGCCACCAGCTCGCGGAAGTGCTCCGCGTGCTCGCCGAGCTGACCGAGCGCCAGCTCCAGGCAGTCCAGGGCCTGCCGCTGGTCGCTGATGCACAGCAGCTCGGTGATCGCGAAGTCCAGGGCTTGGGTGCGCAAGCCGTCCAGCTCGACGACATCGCACTCCCGGACCCACGCCTGGTGGACCGTCAGATCTGGTTGCGACCGCACCTCGCGGTCGTAGGGAATGGTCACGTCCACAACCACGTCGGTCGGGCCGCAGCCGTGCATCGCGACCGCGGTCGGACCGGACAGCACCGAGTACGGCCCGGCACGCAGCAATGCAGCCGCTGCCCGAGTCATCGGATCATGCGCGCGGGCTGCCGGGACCACCACGCCGTGCCAGGGCTGCACCCACTCGCCGTCGGCCAGACCCGCCGCTAGCTCGGCCGGACCGAGCAAGCGTTCTGCATCGGACCTGGTCATCGCGCCGTGCCGGGCTGAGGGAGGCCATTCCGCAGTGCTGGTCGGGGTTCGCTCGTCGAGGCAGGTGATGTTCGTCGTCATACCTATACAGAGGAGCGAACCCCGCCCACAGATACAGCTGCGAGTGGATACACCTCAATCAGGTGGAATCGGCGATCAGCTAGTCCTGCAGCGTCAGCAGGGCCGTGTGGACCATCGCCCGGACACCCACCAGCAGGGCCCGCTCGTCCAGCGCGAACGTCGGTTGGTGCAGGTCCTTGACCCGGCCAGCCTCGGAGTGCACGCCCAGCCGAGCGAACGAACCCGGCACGTGCTCCAGGTACCAGCCGAAGTCCTCGCCACCCGAGGACTGCGTGGTGCTCGCGAGCGCTTCCTCGCCCAGCCCGGCCTCGATGCCCGCGCGGAACAGCTCGGTGCTCTCCGCGTCGTTGACCACCGGCGGCACGCCACGGCGGTGCTGGAGGTCGAAGCCGACACCGAGCGGCGCGAGCAGGCTGTGCACCAGCTCGTGCACCAGCGGCTCCAGCTTCGCCCAGGTGTCGCGGTCGCCGGTGCGCAGCGTGCCAGTGAGCACGCCGTCTTGCGGGATGGCGTTCGGCGCCTCCCCCGCGTGCACCGCACCCCAGGTCAGGACCGTGCCAGTGCGCGGGTCGACGCGGCGCGACAGCAGCGTCGGCAGGCCAGTGATGACGGTGCCCAGCGCGTGCACCAGGTCCGCGGTCAGGTGCGGCCGCGAGGTGTGCCCGCCCGGCGAGGTCAGGCGGAGTTCCAGCAGGTCGCTGGCCGAGGTGATGGCGCCGACGCGGGTGCCGATCTGCCCGACCGGGAGCCGGGGGTCGCAGTGCAGACCGAAGATCCGGTCCACCCCGTCGAGAGCTCCAGCGGCCAGCACGTCCAGGGCGCCGCCGGGCATCACCTCCTCGGCGGGCTGGAAGATCATCCGCACTCGGCCGGGCAGTTCCGGAGCGGCGGCCAGTGCCAGCGCGGCGCCGAGCGCGACCGTGGTGTGCGCGTCGTGGCCGCAGGCGTGCGCAACTCCGTCCACAGTGGAGGCATACGGCAGGCCGGTGGTCTCGGTCAGCGGCAGCGCGTCGATGTCCGCGCGCAGCGCCACGGTGCGCGTGCCGGGACGCCGCTCACCGATGTCGCAGACCAGACCAGTGCCCACCGGCAGCACCTTCGGCTTCAGACCAGCGTGGGTGAGGCGTTCCGAGAGGAAGGCCGTGGTCTCGTGCTCGGCGCGGGAGAGTTCGGGGTAGGCGTGGATGTGCCGCCGCCAGGCGACCACCCGCTGCACGTTCTCGGCCAACCAGGAGTCCAGCCAGGACGGCCCGCGACCTGCACCCAGGTCCACCACCCCGGCCCCGACGCTGGTGTCCACGCTGGACATGGTGCTGCCGATCGGGGTGGACGGCCCATCCACGTCCGGCGCGAGGAGCGTGCCCTGCGCTGCGGAACGCTCCGCCGCGGGCCAGTCCGCTTCCTCCACCGCCGAACCGCCGTTCGAGCGTCGGCCCGGATCCGAGCCACGAGAATCCACCACGGTCACGCCATTCCTCCAGTGTGTAGCGGGGTGTCCGAACCCGGTCCGCAGCACGGGCGAGGAGCGTCAAGCACCGCTCACGCCACGCCCCCGGCGTCCTGCTCGGCACCCGCACCCGGTCCGCGGCTGGTGACGCCGCCTCCCGACGTGCAGAACTCTTCCGACGAATTCCCAGCGGAGCGCTCGCGCAACGCCGCCAGCAGGCGGTCCCGTTGCGCGCCGTCCACTGCGGCGGCCACCGCCGTCCAAGCCATCGCCAACGCCCCGTCGAGCACTGCCCGGTCGGCGGTCGGGGTCGCGCAGGCCGCGGCGAACTCCGCCTGGTGGTTGACCGCGTCGCCGCAGTCGATCGCGATCATCGGGTGGATCGCGGGCAGGAACCTGGTCACGTTGCCCATGTCGGTGCTGCCCATCACATGGCCCTGCTCAGCACCTCGATCGAGCGGTTCCCGCCCGAGCTCGGTGATCGCGCGGCGGTACTCCTCCGACAACCAGCCGTCGGGGTCCAACTCGGCGTAGATCGGAGAGAGCTGCACGACGTCGTGCGTGCAACCGGTCGCCGTCGCGCCCGCTTCGAAGCAGGCCCGGATGCGGTTCTCCAGGCGCTGCAGGGAGCGCGCTTCGGCAGCGCGCAAGTTGTAGACCGCCGCGGTGCGCGCGGGAACGATGTTCGGCGCCGCGCCACCTGCGGTAACGATACCGTGCACCATCTGGTGCGGCTCGAGGTGCTGGCGCAGCAGACCGATCGCGACCTGCGCGACGGTCAGTGCGTCGGCCGCGTTGAGACCCAACTGCGGGGCCGAGGCGGCGTGCGCCTCGCGGCCGGTGTAGCGCACTTCGAGATCGTTGATGGCCAGCGAGGTCGGGCGGCAGACCTCCGCCGGCCCCGGGTGCACCATCATCGCCATCGCCACGTCGTCGAAGACGCCGCGCTCCAGCATCAGCACCTTGCCGCCGCCGGTCTCCTCAGCCGGGGTGCCGATCAACCGGACCGAGATACCCAGGTCATCGGCGACGTCGGCGAGCGCCAGGGCAGTACCGACCGCGGCTGCGGCGATGACGTTGTGCCCACAGGCGTGCCCGACCTCGGGCAGTGCGTCGTACTCGGCGCAGACGGCGACGACCAGCTCACCGCCGCCGAACTCGGCGACCAGCGCGGTGTCCAGGTCAGCCACCGGCGCGCGGACGGCGAAGCCGTGGCGGGTGAGCAGGTCCGCGACCTTGGCGGCGCTGCGGTGCTCGGCGAAGGAGAGTTCCGGCTCGGCGTGGATGCTGCGGGACAGCTCGACCAGCTCGCGCTCGTGGCGTTGCACCGAGGCGCGGCAGCGAGCGCGCGCGGCGGCGAAACGATCGTGATCACGGTGCGGAGCGGGAACAGTACTCATTTGGCCCTATCCTGCACCACCGCGATGGTCTAGAGGGCGCCAACTCGCAAACACCTAGCCCACCGGTACGCCCCCTGCGACGAACGGGCGGTCTCGATTCAGCGCGACCGAAGAATTGTTTTTCAACGCGCATTGATTTCACGTTCCGCCGAGCCGAAACACCCGCCACCAGCACGTTCCGCCACATTGATGATCATCAGGCCGGATAGCGGCGAAGCCCCTTGGAACCCGCCTTCGGTTCCGATACTTGAACCGGCAAACAAAACGGGTTCGCCAGACGGGCGCAGACAAGGGTGTGGGTTGGCACCGGTCGGGGGGCTTCCCGGTGCCAACCCACGTCAGCGGGGGGCTTTCGCCCCAGACCTCTCACGTTGGGCGCTTGTCGCCTCGTGAGACGTGCGCCTACGCACGTAGTCAGTTGTGAAAATCCCACAGGTTCGACGCCAGGTCTAGTCCATGGCGAGAATTGGCAGTGAAATTATTTCGCAAAGGGGCCGGTCACCCGGTTCGCGGACTTACGACTTTTTCCACGTGACGAACAGGACCGGCTTCTTGCGCAGGCGCCGCGACAGCAGTACCGCGCCGATCAACACCAGGCCGCCGATGCCGATCGCCATGCGCTGACGAGCGTCGGCACCCGCATCTTCAGCCGGCGGGGCGGGGGGCGCGGGCGGCTCGTTCTGCGTCAGCATGACGGTCTGCGGAGGCGCGACGCCCCCCTCTGCCGAGGCCACCGCAGCCGGAGCCAGGAACAGGGACAGCGCGATCGCGAGGCCAGCGAGCACGCGGCCGGTCCGCCACATGATGGCTCCACATCCTTCTGCGCCGCGTCGGACTACCGACACTTTCGTGGTCACCCGTACAGGACCATTTGATCATAGGTGGCGCGGAGTGTGACCAGACGCGTTCAAGATGTGCCGGATCGGATCAGCGGACCCGGCGCTCCCGCTCGATCCGATCGCCCATCTCGTCCACCACCAGGGTGTCCCGGCGGATGCTGTCCGCCCGGTAGGCCGCGCGGCCCACCAGTTGCGCCATCACCGGCGCGGTGAGCATCTGGAACAGCCCGACCAGGATCAGGCCCGAGGCGTAGATGAAGTCCAGCTGCACCGCGGTGCCGATCAGGATCAAGATCAGCCCCAGCGTCTGCGGCTTGGTACCGGCCTGAAGACGGGCCAGCACGTCGGGAAAGCTCAGCAGCCCGATGGCACCGAGCAGGCAGGACAGCGCACCGCCGATGAGGCACACCGCCGAGAAGACGTCCAGCAGGCTCATCGGTACGGCTCCTTCTTCTCGACCAACCGGGCAGCGCTGACCGAGCCGATGAAGGCCAGCAGCGCGAAGGCGGCCAGCAGCGCGATGTTCGAACCGTCCTGCAGCCAGCCCATGCCGACGCACGTCCCCGCGATGATCATGGTGACGAACACGTCGACCGACACGATCCGGTCCAGCGTGCTGCTGCCCAGGATCAACCGCACCAGGACCAGCAACCCGGCCACGCACAGCAGGCCGAAGGTCACCAGGAAGACCCAGGTCATGCTCATCCCTCCTGTCCGCTGACCAGCGCCACGTCGTTCGCCGAGCCGACAGCTCGCACCACCCGGCGCTCGAGCGCGAGCACCTCCTGGCGCACCGGTTCAGCGTCCTCGACGTGCATGCCGAGCGCGTAGACGTAGCAGATCCGGTTGACGCGGTCGATCTGCAGCACGAACTTGCCCGGCGCCAGCGACAGCGCGTTGGCCACCATCGCGGTGATGTGGTCGGAGTCGGTCCGCAGCGTCACCGCCACGATCCCCGCCGTCACGTTCGGCCCGCGGGTCACCGCCTGCCAGGACACCCGCGCGGTGGAGATCACCAGGTCCCAGGCCAGGTAGGTGATCAGCTTCAGCAGGCTCAGCGGGCGCACCGACATGTTGGTGTTGATGGTCGGCGGCGGGAACAGCGTCGCGACGAACACCGCCACCACCAGGCCGAAGAACAGCGTGCCCAGGTCGAAGGTGCCCCACAGCATCACCCAGACCACGGTCAGCCAGATCACCAGCGGCAGCCGCCGCACCATCCCGCCGCGCCGTGCGATCCGCTCACTCACCGGCGGCACCTCCCAACACCGCGCTCCGGTAGGTCTCGCCGTGCATCAGGTCCGCCGCGGCCCGCCCGCTGACCTCCGCCAGCGGACCCGCCACCACCGCGATCACCACGCTGGCCGCCACCAGCACCCCGCTGGCCACCACCATCGGACGGTTGGAGTCGGCGGTGCCGACCACCAGCTCGTCGGTCGGGTCCGGGTCCTGCTCGGGAGCTTTGACCTGACCCCAGAACGCCCGCGTCCACACCCGTGCCATCGCGTACAGGGTGAGCAGGCTGGTCAGCACCGCGCCGCCGGTCACCACGTAGGCGGGCCAGGTCGCGGCGCCAACACCGGCCTGCAACAGCGCCAGCTTGGCGACGAAGCCGGAGAACGGCGGCACCCCGGCCAGGCTCAGCGCGGGCAGCGCGAACAGCACCGCGATCAGCGGCGCGGCCTTGGCCAGCCCGCCCATCCGGGTCAGCGCCACCGTGCCGGTGTGACGTGTGATCAGACCGCTGACCAGGAACAACGCCGCCTGCACTGTGATGTGGTGCACCACGTAGAGGATCACACCGGTCAGGCCGATCACGTCATAGACGCCGAGCCCGAACAGCATGTAGCCGATGTGGCTGACCAGTAGGAACGACAGCAATCGGTTCAGGTCGTTCTGGGCCAGCGCGCCGAGCGCGCCGACGATCATGGTGATCAGCGCGATGCCCAGCATCAGGTTCCAGCTCTCGGAATGGCTGAACACCAGCGTCTGGGTGCGGATCAGCGCGTAGATGCCGACTTTGGTGAGCAGCCCGGCGAACACCGCGGTGACCGGCGCGGGCGCGGTCGGGTAGCTGTCCGGCAGCCAGAAGTGCAACGGCACCATCGCCGCCTTCACGCCGAAGACGATCACCACCAGCAGCGCCAGGGCGCTCTGCATGCCCTCCGGCAGCTCGTGCACCTTCTCGCTCAGGTCGGCCAGGTTCACCGTGCCGGTCGAGGCGTAGACCAGCGCGATCATCGTGATGAACAGCAGCGAGGACGCCAGGCTGACGATCACGTAGGTCATGCTCGCGCGGATTCGGGTGGCGGTGGTGCGCCGGGTGATCAGCACGTACGACGAGCTGAGCATGATCTCGAAGGCGACGAACAGGTTGAACAGGTCGCCGGTGAGGTAGGCCAGCGAGACGCCGGCGCACAGCACCAGGTACATCGGGTGGAACGTGGTGCTGGAGCGCTCCCGGCCGTAGTCGGTGATGCGCTGGCCGATCGAGTAGATCAGCACCGCGAAGGTCACCACCGAGGAGACGACCAGCAGCAGTGCGGAGAGCCGGTCGGCGACCAGCGTGATGCCGAACGGTGCCGGCCAGGCGCCCATCTGCAGGACTACCGGGCCGTAGGTGTCGGCGACGTAGAGCAGCACCGCCGCGTCCACGATGATCGCGCCGAGCACCAGGATCCCCAGCGCGCGCTGGAAGTCCGCGAAGCGCCCGAGCGCCAACGACAGACCAGCCGCGAGCAGGGGAAGCAGTACGGGCAGGGCGACGAGAACCGTCACTGAGTGGCCTCCTTCGCCAGGTCCTCGACGCTGTCCTCTTCGGACTCGGCCAGTCGCTGGATGCGCCGGTCCTCGATGTCGTCGCGGACCTCGTCGTGGCCGAGCAGCGTCCACGAGCGGTAGGCCAGGGCCAGCAGGAAGGTGGTCAGTGCGAAGGTGATCACGATCGCGGTCAGCGCCATCGCCTGCGGCAGCGGGTCGGCCATCTGCGCCGGATCGGTGGTGCCGATCATCGCGGCCCCGGCCGGCGGTCCGCCCGCGGTCTGCAGCAGCAGGTTCGCTCCGTGCCCGAGGATCACGATGCCCAGCAGGATCCGCATCAGGGAACGCTGCATCAGCAGGTAGAAGCCGACCGAGTACAGCACCGCGAGGACCACGGCCATGGTCAGGTTGATCGTCATCGCTGCCCCCGCTCCGCCGCGTCGACGTCGGCCTCGATGCCCGAGCCCAAGGTCCGCAGCAGGTCCAGCACGACGCCGACGATCAGCAGGAACACTCCGCTGTCCAGCAGCATGCTGGTGACGAACTTGATCTGGCCGAGCAGCGGCACCGTGAACTTGTAGATCGCCGTCTCCAGCAGCTCGCCGCCGAACAGCAGCGGCAGGAACGCCGAGGTGGTGGCGATGGTCAGGCCCAGCCCGATCAGCACCGGCGGTCGCATCGAGATGATCGAGCTGTCGTCCATCCGGCCACCGGCGAGGTAGCGCAGCACGAACGCCTGCCCGGCGACCAGGCCGCCGGTGAACCCACCGCCGGCCCGGTCGTGCCCGGCGAACAGCAGGTAGATCGACAGCACCAGCACGGTCGGGAAGATGATGCGGGCGGCGAGCTCGAGCAGGATGGTGCGCTGCTTGCCGTCGCGGCAGAAACCGGACAGCAGCCAGCGTTCGGTCGGCGCGTCCCAGGTCGTCCAGGACGGGCGCTTCACCGGCGTCGTCGTCATTCGCGCACCTCCTCCGGCTGCTTGATCGGGGTCTTGACGGTTATCTGCGGTACTCGCGTGCTGCGCTTCCTTCGTTCGTGGCGGGAGGCCAGGATCAAGCTGGCCACGCCGGTGGCGGCCACCGCGAGCACCGAGATCTCGCCAACGGTGTCGAAGGCGCGGAAGTCGACGATGATCGCGTTGACCACGTTGGTCGCGCCCGCGCCCTTCTCGGCGTTGGCGATGAACTCCGCGCTGGCCTCCGGCGGTGCCTGCCGCGCGCCGCTGAAGATCACCGCGGCCAGCGAGATGAAGATCCCGGCAGCACCGGCGATGATCGCCCTCGGCACCCGCAGCCCTTTGGTGTCGGACTGGGTGAAACGCACTGGCAGGCGGCGCAGCACGAACACGAACGCCACCAGCGTCAGCGTCTCCACCAGGAACTGCGCCAGCGCCAGGTCCGGGCCACCGTCCACGATGAACAGACCACCGATGCCGTAGCCGACGACGCCGACCAGCACCACCGCGGTCAGCCGCCGACGGGAGCGCAGCACCGCGATCGCCGCGACGATCACCACGATGGCCAGCGGGATCTGCAGGAGGTTGTCGTAGCTGCGCAGGTCGTCCGGCAGGTCGGTGCGCAGCAGCAGCGCGGAGCCCGGGACCGCCAGGACGGTCAGCAGGATGATGCTCAGGTAGGTCGGCAGCGAACCGACCTGCAGGCGACCGGTGACGCCGACCGCCACCCGCTCCAGCAGCGCCATGATCCGCTCGTAGCCGCGCTGCGCGTCCAGCGGCCGCGGCAGGCGGTTGCGCATCGCGGTCAGCTGGACCCGGCTGAGGTGCAGCGCGACACCGCCGGTGACGGCGACCGCGGACAGCAGCAGCGGCAGGTTGAAGCCGTGCCAGAGCGCCAGGTGGTACGGGTCGACGACGGGCGTGAACGCCTCGGCGTAGGAGCTGGCCAGCTGGTCGGCGACCGGGTAGCCGAGGCCGAGCACGATGCCCACCACCGCGGGGACCGCGGCCGGCAGCACCGCCTGCAAGCTGGGCTTCTTGGCCTTGGTCTCCGGCACGCCCGGCTTGTCGGCGAACGCGCCGAACAGCATCCGCAGGCTGTAGGCGACGGTCAGCATCGAGCCGAGCACCAGCACCACGTCCACCAGCAGGTCCGGTCGACCGCCGGTGAGGAAGGCGCTGAAGGCGGCCTCCTTGCCGATGAAACCGAGCATCGGCGGAAGTCCGGCCATCGACGCGATGCCGAGGACAGCGATCATCGCCAGCCACGGCATCCGGCGGCCCAGTCCGGACAGCTTGCGGATGTCGCGGGTGCCCGCCTGGTGGTCGATGATGCCGACGACCAGGAACAGCGTCGCCTTGAACATGCCGTGCGCGAGCAGCATCGCGGCACCGGCCATCGCCCCGGTGTGGGTACCGGCGCCGAACAGCACCATCAGGAACCCGAGCTGGCTGACCGTGCCGTAGGCCAGCAGCTTCTTCAGGTCGTACTCGTGCAGCGCGCGCCAGCCGCCGAGCAGCATCGTGGCCAGGCCGAACAGGATCGCGGGCAGGTACCACTGCGGCACGCCCAGGAACACCGGCGCGAGCCGGGCCACCAGGAACACACCGCCTTTGACCATCGACGCAGCGTGCAGGTACGCGCTGATGGGGGTGGGCGCGACCATCGCCGCAGGCAGCCAGTTGTGGAACGGGATCTGCGCGGACTTGGTGAACGCGCCGACCAGGATCAGCAGCGCGGCGACCGCGGTGGCTGTGCCGCCCGGCGGGTGCTCGACCAGCTCGGAGATCCGGTAGGTGCCGGCGGTCTCGCCCAGCACCACGAAGCCGAGCAGCATGACCAGCCCGCCCAGGCTGGTGATCATCAGCGCCTGCAGCGCCGACCGGCGTGATTCGCGGCTGAGCCCGGCCTGCCCGACCAGCAGGAACGAGCAGATCGTGGTCAGTTCCCAGAAGACGTAGACGGTGATCAGGTCATCGGAGAAGATCAGCCCGAGCATCGCCCCGGCGAAGGCCAGCAGCAGCGGGGCCGAACGCCGGGCGTCGCCGCCACCGCGGGTGAAGTAGGAGTCGGCGTAGACCAGCACCACCGCGCCGAGACCGGCCACCAGGATGGTCATCAGCAGCGACAGCGCGTCCAGCCGGAAGGCGAACTGCAGGCCTATCAGCGGTGCCCACTCGACGGTCTCGCTGATCGTCTGCCCGGACAACACCGGTCCTGCCTGCGACAACACCCAAACCAAAGCCGCAGCCGGGGGAACGGCTGCGGTCAGGAATGCGGCTCGGGTGCTGCGTCGTGCGAGGATCGGGAGGGCCAGGGCCACCAGCAGGTGCACGACGACGAACGCGAGCAAGGGCACCTCCTCGACGCCGATTGGTCGTGGTCAGCTCGACCCGCCGACACCCGATCACCGGGGATTGTTCGCCAAGTCATCGCGAACGCACCACAAGCAGATATGCTGCTCGTTCCGGCGCGCGACGCTGCGAGTATCGGCGTTGAGAAGGCTCGGGCCAGCGAGGTCCGATCGGCGTCCAACTTATCCGAAACACACGAGTTCGGGCCAATTCGCGATCTTGCGACCAGCAGCAGATCGACACCGGTGCTTTCGTTGCGGCGGAATGACCTTGGCTGCGCTGACCATGACTTTTGGGGGACGTCGCGGGTGGGATTACTCACGTCTTGTAACGCTGATATGACCGATCTGTTCTGATCACCCGGGAGGCAAGAGGGCGTCCCAGCTGGGCAACGATCGTCCGTTTCGCCCTCGCGCGGTCGGTCTGCTGTGGAGAATGTTCTTCGTGCCCGCGAACGACAACGACATCCTCACCGGCTCCGGCCGACTGATCGGCGACCGCTACCGCCTGAACCGCAAGCTCGGTGGTGGTGCGATGGGCACCGTGTGGGCCGGCACCGACGAGCTCCTGCGCCGCCCGGTGGCGGTCAAGGAGGTCAAGCTGCCGCCGGGGATGCCCGACGAAGAGGCCGCCGAGATGCGCGAACGCGCGCTCCGGGAGGCCCGGGCCATCGCGGTGCTCTCGCATCCCAACGTGGTGACCCTCTACGACGTCGCACGCGAGCACGGCGAGCCGTTCGTGGTCATGGAGCTCGTACCGTCGCAGAGCCTCGCAGCGATCCTCGGCGAGCACGGCGAGCTCGACGACCACCAGATCGCGATGATCGCCGAAGGCTGCGCGGCCGGGCTGGACGCCGCGCACCGGGCGGGGATCGTGCACCGCGACGTCAAGCCGGGCAACGTGCTGATCGGCGACGACGGCCGGATCAAGGTCAGCGACTTCGGCATCTCCCGCAACATCGCCGAGCACACCATCACCAGCACCGGAATCCTGCTCGGCACCCCGTCGTACATCGCGCCCGAGGTCGTGGCGGGCGAAGGGGTCACGGCGTCGGCCGACCTGTGGGGACTGGGCGCGACGCTGTTCGCCGCTGCCGAGGGGCGCAGTCCCTACGACGTCGGCGACGATCCGCTGGCCACCGTGACCGAGGTGGTGCGCGGTCCCGTGCCGCGGGTGAACCGCTCCGGTCCGATCGGCGAGATCATCACCGCGCTGATGGTCAAGGACCCGACGCGGCGGATGCCGTTGACCGAGGTGCGCCGCCGGGTGCAGCACCTGCTGCCGGAGCCGGGAGCGCGTCCGTTCGCGATGCTGCTGGACCCAGAGGCCCCCACGGTGCGCGTCCGCACGCTGGTCCCGGCGACCCCGTCGAACCCGGTGGCTCCGCCTCCCCCGCAGACCAAGCACCCCACGCTCAACTCCCAGGCGGCGCCGCTGGCGAGGGATCCCGGGCTGCCGCCGTTCGCGCTGAAGGACCCGCCGCCGCGCCGCCGCTCGCCGTGGGCCGTGGTGGCGCTGACCGTGGTCGCCGTCGTGCTCTTCGCCGCCGCGGTGGCCGGTGGTTTCGCCGCCTCCCGGACGATCGCCGGCCGCTCCCCGCTTCCCGGCGGGACCACGTCGAGAGTGGAAACTCCGAGCCACGTGGCGAATCAGCTGGACCTGGTCGAACACGAGGAGAACGCCAAGCACACCGCCGCCCCCAACGGCGGCGAGTTCACCATCCTCGCGCCGAACACCGAGGGCTGGCGGCGCTTCTACAGCGAGCGCACCGACATCGCCAACAGCCTGGTGGTGTCGTACGTGTCCCCGGACGGCAGCCTCGAGATCGCCGTGCAGCGCTACGGCAATTACTTCAAATCGGGCTACGGGATCGACGACTACCTGAGCGGGCTGCCGAAGACCGCGGGCGAGGGCGGCCAGGTCGAACTGGCGTCCCAGGCCGACAACGGCGAGCGCAAGCGGCTGAGCTACACGACGACCGTGGGACCGGTGTTCGGCTCGCAGGGCGCGCCGGCCCGGCGCTACACGATCGCGGATCTGACCCACCGGGGCAACGACCTGTGGATCGTCCGGGTCACCGGTCCGGCCGGGGCCTACCTGGAGAACCAGTCAGTGCTCGACCAGGTCTCCCCGACCCTGAAGACCAACAACTCCTGAGCGAGCACGAGCGCCGACGGTGGTTCCGCCCCGTCGGCGCTCGTCGTCTTCCCGCCGAAGCCGGGAAAGCTCCGGGGCGATTCCCGGAACAGCTACTAAGCTGCGCGGCTGTGACGTCTAGTACTGCTTCCGACCCGTCCGCCACCGCTTCGGCCGCCGCCGCGAAGCTCGCCGAGGCCACCGGCGTCGAGCGCCACGACCTGGTCGTCGTGCTCGGCTCCGGCTGGCAGCCCGCCGCCGAGGAGATCGGCACTCCCGCCGCCGAGATCGGCATGGCCGAGCTGCCGGGCTTCGCCGCGCCGGGCGCGATCGGGCACAGCGGCAAGATCAGGTCCGTGCCGGTGGGCGACAAGCGGGCGCTGGTGATGCTCGGCCGCACGCATCTCTACGAGGGCAAGGGCATCGACCCGGTGGCGCACGGCGTGCGCACCGCGATCGCCGCCGGCTGCCGCACGGTGGTACTCACCAACGCGGCCGGTGGGCTGCGCGAGGGCATGCAGGTCGGGCAGCCGGTGCTGATCAGCGACCACGTCAACATGACCGCGCGCTCGCCGCTGGTCGGCGCGAACTTCGTGGACCTCACCGACCTGTACTCGCCACGGCTGCGGGACCTGGCGCGCAGCATCGACCCGACGCTGGAGGAAGGCGTCTACGCCGGTCTGCCCGGTCCGCACTTCGAGACCCCGGCCGAGATCCGGATGCTGAGCACCCTCGGCGTCGACCTGGTCGGCATGTCGACGGTGCTGGAGGCGATCGCGGCGCGCGCCGAGGGCGCCGAGGTCTTCGGCCTGTCCCTGGTGACGAACCTGGCGGCGGGTCTGACCGGCGAGCCGCTGAACCACGAAGAGGTCCTGGAAGCCGGTCGCGCGTCCGCGAGCCGCATGGGCAAGCTCCTGCGCTCCGTAGTCGAAGCGTCCTGAAGTCGTGAGTGCGTAGCAGTGTTCGACTCGGACGCGGGCCACTCCCAGTCCAGGTCGACGCCGTCGAAGATTCCGGCGGCCACGCCTTCACCGC
>NZ_JBSFBZ010000042.1:0-70495 GCF_053593195.1 Saccharopolyspora sp. NPDC002376 | reverse complement strand
GCCACGGGTGCTGGACGAGGACGTGCTCGCTTCGCGAGAAATTGACACAACCCCGGGTGATGCGGGCTCAGCTGGCGAGGACTTCGGTGATTGCGTCGAGGCCGGTGTCGAGGTCTTCTCGGCTGATGACCAGGGGCGGGGCGAGGCGGAGGGTGGTGTCCTGGGTTTCCTTGCAGAGGACGCCGCGTTCGAGGAGGGCCTCGCTGGCCTGGCGGCCGGTGGGTCCGCCCGGGGCGATCTCGACGCCGGCCCAGAGGCCGCGGCCTCGGACCTCCAGGACACCGCGGCCGACGAGTTCGCCGAGGCGGGTGTGCATGTGGGCGCCGAGTTCGCGCGAGCGCTCCTGGAACTCGCCGGTGCTCAGCAGGCGGATCACCGCGCGGCCGACCGCGCAGGCGAGCGGGTTGCCGCCGAAGGTCGAGCCGTGCTGGCCGGGCCGCAGGACGCCGATGACGTCGTCACGGCCGACCACCGCGGACACCGGGAGGATGCCGCCGCCCAGCGCCTTGCCCAGCGTGTAGAGGTCCGCGCGGATGCCGTCGTGCGCGCTGGCCAGCAGCTCACCGGTGCGGGCCAGGCCGGACTGGATCTCGTCGGCGATCAGCAGGGCGCCGTGTTCGTCGCAGAGCTGCCGCAGCCGCGGCAGGTAGTCGGCGGGTGGCACGACGACGCCGGCCTCGCCCTGGATCGGCTCCACCAGGACCGCCGCGGTGCGCTCGTTGATCGCGGCCTCGACCGCGGCGGCGTCGCCGTACTCGGTGATGCGGAAGCCCGGCGTGAACGGGCCGAACTCGTTGCGCGCGTCCGGGTCGGTGGAGAACGACACGATGGTGGTGGTGCGGCCGTGGAAGTTGGAGCCGGCGACGATGATCTCCGCCTGGTTCTCCGGCACGCCCTTGACCTGGTAGGCCCACTTGCGGGCGATCTTGATGGCCGACTCGACGGCCTCCGCGCCGGAGTTCATCGGCAGCACCCGGTCAGTGCCGGTGAGCTCGGCGAGCTCCTGGCAGAACGGGCCGAGCTGGTCGTGGTGGAACGCGCGGCTGGTCAGCGTGACGCGGCCGAGCTGCTCGGTGGCCGCGGCGACCAGCGCGGGGTGGCCGTGGCCGAAGTTCAGGGCCGAGTAACCGGCCAGGAAGTCCAGATGGCGCCGTCCGTCCACATCGGTCATCCAGGCGCCGGACGCCTCGGTGATCACGACCGGCAGCGGGTGGTAGTTGTGCGCGCTGTACTGGTCGTCGAGGGCGCGGAAAGCGGCGGTCTTGGACGAGGAATCGAGGTGCGACGGAACGGCAGTCATGGACACAAGGTTATGTCCCGGGCTGTGGAGATTTCAGCCGCGAGGTGTTGCTTGGGGCGACGGTTCATTGCGTGGTTCGCGTCGGTGTCGTCCGTTCGTTGTTCCATTGTGGGAACTGCGCTGCTGCACGCCATTATGTGGGGAGCGGGTCGTTCGCAGCTGCGGAAGGTGGAGCGCCGATGCCGGAGATGGGTGAGTACCGCGTGTACCTGGGCGCCTACACGGGTGCGGAGTCGGCGGCCGACGGCATCCGGTTGGCCGTCGCCGACGGGAACGGCTCGCTGCGGTGCGCTGAAATCGTCGCAGAGGTCCACGATCCGTCGTTCCTGGCGCTGTCGCCGGACGGGGCGACGCTGTTCGCGGTCAGCGAGCAGCGCGACGGCCGGGTCCTGTCGTTCGAGGTCCGCGAGGACGGCACGCTCAAGGAGATCAACTCGCAACCGACGCTCGGCGCCGACCCGTGCCACTTGAGCGTGCACCCGTCCGGCAAGTACCTGCTGACCGCGAACTACCAGTCCGGGAACCTGGTGGTCCACCCGATCGACACCGGTGGAGTGCTGCGCGAACCGTGCCACGTCGTCCAGCACAGCGGCAGCGGCCCGAACCCGCAGCGCCAGGAGGGGCCGCACGCGCACCAGGTGCTGTCCGATCCGGCTGGTCGGCACGTGCTGGCGGTGGATCTGGGCACCGACTCGGTCTACGTCTACGACTTCGACGTGGGCAGCGGGCACCTGGGGCTCAAGCACGAGGTGCAGTTGCGCGCTGGGGCCGGACCGCGGCACCTGGCGTTCCATCCGGACGGAGAGCGCGCATACCTGGTCAACGAGCTGGCTTCGTCGGTCACCGAGTTCGGGTACGACCCGTCGACGGGTGCGCTGGAGTCGGTGCGGACGCTCAGCGCGCTGCCGCCGGACTACGGCCAGCCGAGCCTGGCCGCCGAGGTGGTGGTGACCCCGGACGGCCGGTTCGTGCTCACCTCCAACCGCGGCCACGACAGCATCGCGGTGTTCCAGGCCGATGCCAGCGACGGCGAGTTCCGGCTGCTCGACATCCGCTCGGCGAGGGTGGCCGAACCCCGCCACATCGCGCTGTCCCCGGACGGCCGGGTCCTGTTCGCCGCGGGCCAACGCAGCAACGACGTCCAGGCGTTCGCGATCTCGCCGCGCGGCGAGCTGACCCCGCTCGGCGATCCCGTCGCCACTCCGGTGCCAGTTTGCGTCCTACCGGTGCCAAACGTGGCACATCGCGAGTGATGTCAAGTTTTCGCAGGTGAAGCACGCTATCGGCGTGACATCGGGGGTCACGTGTGCCCATGCGGGCCGCATTGCGGCTTGCCGTGGCATCAAATTGGTGCCATGCTGATGCCATGGATCTCACGACGTACGTCGACAACTTGCGCCATCAGCTCGCGGTCGCCGCCGAAGCGAGCGGGGAGGACGCCCGTGCGCTCGCCGAGCGCCTCACCGCGCCGATGGACTCGGCCGTCCGGCTCACCCTGCTGGACGCGCTGTCGGCCGCCGCTGACGAGATCACCCGGGACCTCGCTCCGGGCTCGGTGGACCTGCGGCTTCGCGGCGGAAGTCCCGACTTCGTGGTGACTTTGCCGCCGGCCGACGAGGACGCCCACCCCGAGGAGAGTTCGGAACCCGCGCCACCGCAAGCTCCGCAGGACGGCGACGAGGGGGCGATGACGCGGATCAACCTCCGCCTGCCCGAGCACCTCAAGGTCCAGATCGAGGCGGCCGCCAACCGCGACGGCCTGTCGGCCAACGCCTGGCTCGTCCGGGCTGCGACCGCCGCGCTGGAACCCAGCAGCCGCACCACCCGCCGCGCCCCGCGAGGCGCGCAGCGCTACACCGGCTGGGTCCGCTAACACCGCCGGACCCTTTCTCCTTCACATCCCCGACCAGCGGGGATGCCCATCAAGCCCGTTAGGAGGGCACCGCCATGCCCAAATTCGACACGCCCGAACCGATTTCAGCGGCCATCGAGCTCGCGCTCGGCGATGTTCGGATCATCGCCAGCGACCGCACGGACACCGTCGTCGAAGTGCGTCCCACCGACAGCTCCGCCAGCTTGGACGTCACCACCGCAGAACAGGTCCGGGTCACCTGCTCGCGTGGAAACCTGCTGGTCAAGGGGCCGACGGGGTGGGCGCCGTTCAACAAGGTCGGTTCCGTGGACGTGGTCGTCGAGCTGCCCGCCGGCTCGCAGGTCCGCGCCGACGCGGCGGCCGCGAGCTTCCGCTGCGATGGGGACCTCGGGGAGTGCCGGTTCAAGACCGCCACCGGTGACCTGCAGCTCGACCGGACCGATGCGCTGAGCCTGAGCACCGCTGCGGGTGACGTCGTCGTCGAGCACATCGCCGGCCGCGCCGAGATCAAGACCCACAGCGGCAGCGTGCGCCTCGCCGAGGTCGGCGGCTCGGCTTCGATCAAGAACTCCAACGGCGCGACCTGGATCGGGCGGATCGCCGGGGACCTCCGGGTGGGGGCGGCGAACGGGCACGTCTCCGTCGACTGCGCGGAGGCATCCGTGGAGGTCAAGAACGCCAACGGGAACATCCGGATCGCCGAGGTCGTCCGCGGCACCGCGTCGCTGGTGACGGCGATGGGCGACGTGGAGGTCGGGGTCCGCGAGGGCACTTCGGCCTGGCTCGACGCTCGGTCCTCCTTCGGGCGCCTGGACAACTCGCTGACCGCTGCGGACGGTCCGGCCGAACCCGAGGAGAAGGTGGAGCTGCGCGCCCGCACCTCGTTCGGCGACATCGTGATCCGGCGCTCCACCGCCAACGACGCGGCCTGAGCGGACCAGCCGGCTGCCCCGATCAACGAGACGATCCGAGGCCTGCTGATGGGAACCCCGGTCGGCGTCAACGCGGTGCTCGCGATCGGCTGGTGCGCGGTCATCGCCCTGGTCGGCTACTTCTGGGCCCGGGCTGCCTTCAACCGTTCCTGATCGAAACCCGGTCGTGAGTGCGCAGCAGGGCTGTGCACTCACGACCGTTTCAAAGCATTCGGGTGTCGTAGCGGCCCGGCGCGTACTGCTGGAGGGCGGTGCGGAGTCGACGGATCTCCTGGCGGCGGGTCATCCAGCCGCCCATCGTGCCGACGGGGAAGACGCGGGCTCCGCCTTGGTGCGGACGCAGGCGGTGCCAGAGCGAGGAGCGTTGGGCCGCTCCGTCGGTGAACCACACCGCGACCGAGGCCCGTTTGCCGCTGCCCACCACGCCGATCCGCTGGACCTGGTTCCACGGGATCTCTCGCATCATGCCCAGCCGGGAGATCAGCAGCCCGTCGCTGTTGACCTTCAGGCGCAGGCTGGGCAGCAACGCCCTGGCCACCGACCAGGCCGCGCTGATGCCCAGTAGCAGCATGCCGAGCTGGAACACCATGTCCTCGTTGTCCGACCGTTGCCCGGCCAGCCTGTCCGCTCCGATCATGATCAGCACGCAGACCAGCGCCGACAGCAGTGCGCGGAAGCGTCCGGCGGTGGTGAACATCGGGCCGGGGTTGTCCCGGCGCACCCGCGGTTGGTGGGAGGTCCCCCGGGGCTGCGCCGGAACGATCTTGCCCTGCTGCGGCTCGGCCGCGTTCTGCACCGGAGCGACTGGCGCAGGCGGTGCGATCGGAACTGGTGGTGCGACCGGCGCCGGGGCTTGCGGCGCAGGACCGGCCTGGGTGTAGGTGCGGGTCGCGGACCTGGGCTGCGCGGTGGGCTGCGGCGGGGGAGTGTCCGGCAGCTGCGCGCTGGCCGTCTGCAGCTGCGTGGCGTGCTGAGCGATCACGTCGGTGATCGCCGGCGGCAGCCACTGGTCTCCGTGCGGGCTGGACTCACCGATCTCGTCCAGCATCTGGCTCGGCGTCGGTCGAGCCGCCGGGTCCTTGGCCAGGCACGCGGCCAGCAGCGGCCGCAGGCTGTCCGGCACCTCGGACAGGTCCGGGTCGGTGTGGGCGACCCGGTACAGCAGGGTAGCGGTGCTCTCCTCGCCGAACGGGCCGCGGCCGGTCGCGGCGAACACCAGCACCGCGCCCAGCGAGAAGACGTCGCTGGGCGGGCCGACCTCGTTGCCCAGGGTCTGTTCGGGGGAGAAGAAACCGGGCGTGCCGAGGAACATCCCGGTCGCCGTCAACGCCTTGCCAGTCATCGCCCGCGAGATGCCGAAGTCGATGACGCGCGGACCGTCCGGGCCGAGCAGCACGTTGGCCGGTTTCAGGTCGCGGTGCACCAGATCGGCGCGGTGGATCGCGATCAGCGCCTCGGCCAGCCCAGCCGCCAGGCTGCGCACCGTGGCCTCCGGCAGCGGCCCGTGGTCGGACACCGCCTGGTGCAGGTTCGGGCCGGGCACGTACTCGGTGGCTAGCCAGGGCTGCTCAGCGTCGGGGTCGGAGTGCACCACCGCGGCGGTCCAGAACCCGCCGACCGAGCTCGCGGCCACCGCTTCGCGGCGGAACCGCTCCCGGAACTCCGGGTCCTCGGCGAGATCGGGTCGGATGACTTTGACCGCCACGACCCGGCCGCCGCGCGAGCGACCGAGGTAAACCCCGCCCATCGCCCCGCGACCCAACCGGGCGAGCAGCCGGTAATCGCCAACCCGGTTCGGGTCGCTGGCCAGCAACGGCTGCACGGGCTATCGGCCTCCAGTCCACGTGATTGCGCATTCGTTCCCTTCGAGCTTACGGATCTCGACCGCCCGAGTGTTCACGAATACCCGAACTGCTGTTTCCCGCGGCTTGCCGAGCGGTGTTCGAACTGCTGTCGGCAGGTGGCTGGTAATCGAATACTTGGCTTCGTTCCAACCCTTTCTCGGGGTCGGTGTTGTGGGTATGATCCGGCGCACTGCGAGCCCGAGGAACGATCAACGCGGATCTGAGGAGGCACGCGTGACGTCCACCGACCAGCTCCGCCCCGCTGTGTCGCTGCACGGCGTCGGCAAGTCGTTCCCGGGCGTGGTGGCGGTATCGGACGTCACGCTGAGCGTTCCGCCCGGTGAGGTGCACGTGTTCGCCGGGGAGAACGGCGCGGGCAAGTCGACGTTGATGAAGCTGATCGCGCAGGTCGAACCGCCGAGCAGCGGGCACGTCGAACTGGACGGTGCGCGTGTGGAGTACCACGGGCCAGGTGCGGCTCGGCGGCTCGGCGTGTCGATGGTGCACCAGGAGTTCGCGCTGGCCCCGGACTTGTCCGTGGCGGAGAACCTGTTCATCGGCCACGAACCCGGCCGCGGTGGCTGGATCTCCCGGTCCGCCGAGCGCCGCGCCGCCCGCGAACTGCTCGCCGAGGTCGGGCTCGACATCGACCCGGGGCGTCGCGTCGCGCAGCTGTCCACAGCGGATCAACAGCGCATCGAGCTGGCGAAAGCCCTTGCGGTGCAGGCGAAAGTGCTCATCCTGGACGAACCGACCGCGAGTCTGACCGAGGGCGAGGCCGAAGAGCTGTTCGGCATCGTCCGAGGGCTGACCGCCAAGGGCATCGCGGTCCTCTACATCTCGCACCGGCTGGACGAGATCTTCGAGATCGGCGACCGGGTCACCGTGATGCGCGACGGGGCGGTGGTGGCCACCCGGCCGGTAGCCGAACTGGACGAAGCGCAGCTGGTGCAGCTCATGGTCGGCCGCGACGTGTCCAACCTCTACCCGCGCACCTACAACGAGCCCGGCGAGGTGCGACTGCGAGTTTCCGGGCTCACCCGCGACGACGCGGTGCGCGATGTGTCCTTCGAGGTCCGCGCCGGCGAGATCGTCGGCCTGGCGGGACTGGTCGGCGCCGGACGGACCGAGTTGGCGCGCGCCGTGTTCGGAGCGGAACTGCCCGATGCGGGAACCATCGAGCTGGACGGCGAGCCCTTGCGCATCCGCGGCCCGGCCGACGCGATCGCCGCCGGGATCGGCTACCTGACCGAGAGCCGCAAGGCCGACGGGCTGGCCCTGCAACTGGGCGTGGACAAGAACATCACGATGGCCAAGCTGCCGATGCGCGCCGGGCTGATCGACCTGGCAGCCGAACATCGCATCGCCGAACGGGAACGCGACAGCCTGCGCATCCGGGTGCCGTGGGTGGGGCGGCCGGTGCGCCAGCTCTCCGGCGGCAACCAGCAGAAGGTGATCCTGGCGCGCTGGCTGGAGACCGGCGCGCAGGTGCTGTTCTTCGACGAACCCGGCCGCGGCATGGACGTCGGTGCCAAGTCGGAGATGTTCCAGCAGATCGATTCGCTCGCGTCACGAGGCGCGGCGGTGGTGCTCATCTCCAGCTATCTCCCGGAGTTGCTGAACATGTGCGACCGGATCCTGGTCATGCGCGGCGGTCGGATCACCGGCGAGGTCGGCCGCGCGGAGTTCTCCGAGGAACGCGTGGTCGCGCTGGCGACCGGAGCCCGCAACGTCGAGAACGGGGGCAACGATGACTGATCGCACCACCGATCCGTCCACATCGGACCGCGGCCTGCTCGGCGCGCTGGGCGACCGCATGTCCGGCGCGGTCTCGCAGGTCGCCGCGGCGGGCGCGCTGATCGTCGTGTTCGTGGTGCTGTCGATCATCGCGCCGTCGTTCCTGACCGCGGACAACCTGTTCAACCTCGGCTCGCAGACCTCGGTGAACGCCGTGATGGCCGTCGGCGTGACGCTGGTGATCATCACCGGCGGCATCGACCTGTCGGTGGGCTCGGTGGCCGCGCTGTCCGGAGTGGTCGGCGTGCTGCTGATGGCCGAGTACGGGTTCAACCCGCTGATCGGCATCCTCGGCGGTCTCGTCGTCGGCGCGGTGGCGGGCTTGGTGAACGGTCTGCTGGTGTCGGTGGTCGGGCTGCCGCCGTTCATCGCCACGCTGGGCATGCTCAGCGTCGGTCGGGGACTGGTGCTGATCGCCACCGGAGCGGTCGCGGTGTTCGGGGCACCGGAGTCCTTCCGGCTGCTCGGGCAGGGAGTCATCGGTGCGATCCCGATCCCGGTGGTGCTCATCGCGGTGGTCGCAGTGCTCGGGCATCTGGTGCTGACCCGCACCAGGCTCGGCCGCTACGCCTACGTGATGGGCTCGAACATGGAAGCCGCGCGGCTGTCGGGCGTGCCCGTGAAGCGTTACACGACCCTGGTCTACGTGCTCTCGGGTGCGCTGGCCGGGTTGGGCGGCATGATCGCGGCGTCGCGGATCAACTCCGGCCAGCCGAACTTCGGCGAGGGCCTCGAACTGGACGTCATCGCCGCTGTCGTGATCGGCGGCGCGAGCCTGTTCGGCGGTCGCGGCACGGTGCTGGGTTCGCTGATCGGCGCTTTCCTGGTCGCGGTCATCCGCAACGGCGCGGTCCAGCTCAACATCGGCACCTTCTACCAGAACGTGCTGATCGGCGTGATCATCTGGCTGGCGGTCTGGTGGGACCGCTATCAGCGGCGCAAACTCGGAGGCGACGCCGGATGAGCGGAGTGGGTGCACTGGCCTGCGCAGCGGTCCCGCACCGGGATCCACGCGATTTCAATGGAAATCGGACGTCTGAGTTCCATTGAAATCGCGAAAGCCCGCAGGCGATCCTGGTGATGGAGCAAGGGAGCTCGGGGATGAAGAAGGTTCTGACCGCGGCGTGCGTGCTGGTCTCGGTGGCGGCAGCCGGTTGCAGTGTCGGAGTGCGCGAGCAGACCGGCGGCGGTAACCAGCAGGGCGGGCCGATCAAGCTCGCCGTGGTGCCGAAGGCCATCGGATTCGACTTCTGGGAGAAGGTCCGGGTCGGCGCGGAGTGCGCGGGCTCCAAGCAGTCGGACGTCACCGTGCACTGGGACGGCGTGCACGCCGAGAGCGACGTCAGCGGGCAGCAGAGCCTGTTGCAGGACCTGTTGTCGCAGGGCGACGTCAAGGGCCTGGTCTACGCCGCGACCGACGCCAAGGCGCTGGCCGACGTCACCAAGTCCGCGCAGGGCCAGGGCACCACGGTGGTCAACATGGACTCCGGGACCACCCCGCAGCCGCCGGACGTCCCGGTCTACGCCACCAACAACGTCGCCGCCGCCGAGCAGGCGACCGACGTGCTGGCGCAGGAGCTCGGCGGGCGCGGCAAGGTGGCGTTCATCGAGTTCCAGCCCGGCACCAGCACCAACGAGACGCGCGCGCAGGGCTTCAAGCAGGGCATGGCCAAGCACCCGGGGCTGCAGCTGGTCGCGCAGCAGTCCAGCGGCAGCGACTTCAACCGGGCGCTGCAGGTCACCCAGGACATCCTGACCGCGAATCCGGACCTCAACGGCATCTACGCGGCCAACGAGCCCAGCGTGCTCGGCGCGGCCGAAGCGGTCCGGCAGGCAGGCAAGGTCGGGCAGGTGAAGATCATTGGCTGGGACACCTCGGAAGGTGAGATCCAGGCGCTGCGCGACGGCGTGATCACCGGCCTGATCGCCCAGAACCCGTTCAAGATGGGCTACGCGGCGGTGAACGCGGCGGTGACCAAGATCCGCGGCGAGCAGAACCCCTCGCCCGACACCGACACCGGCTCGACGCTGATCACCAAGGACAACGTGGACAGCCCGGACGTCCAGAAGCTGCTGAACCCCACCTGCGAGAACCCGCCCGCCTGAGGATCTGTCTCCGGTGGTCCTGGTGTTGAGCCAGCGACTGCGGACGGCGCTGAACCGCCCGCGGTCGATTCAGCCCTGCGCGGCCGGGACCGGGTAGTCCGGCAGCTCGATGCCGTTGATCGCCCGGAACATCTTGCGCTCCATCAACGCCTTGCCGGGGAGGTGCGGCAGCAGCCGGATCAGCTGGTACTGCGCCCAGATCGCGAAGCGGCTGTTCGCGGAGACGCGCTTCGCGTTGTCCGCGCCCATCTTCTGGTTCGCAGCGACGTAGTCGCGCATCTTCTCCTCGTAGGCGGCGAAGGCGGCCGCGTGGTCGCCGTCTGTCGCGGCCAGTTCGCCGGCCAGGACGTAGGCGCCGACGAGTGCCATCGTGGTTCCCTGCCCGGACAGCGGCGACGAGCAGTGCGCGGCGTCGCCGAGCAGCGCCACCCGCCCGGCCGACCAGGACGGCATGTGCACCTGGCTGCACGAGTCGAGGTGGAAGTCCGGCGTGCTGTCCAGCTGCTCCAGCAGCCACGGCACCTCCCACCGCATGTGCTGCATGTGCTTGCGCAGCAACGCCTTCTGGCTGGCCGGGTCGCGGTGGTCGAAATCGGAGCTGCCGCCCGGGATGCTCAGCAGCGCCATCGCCTCGCGGTTGTCCCGGATGCTGCGGATCATCGCGCCGAGCTTCGGTTCGGCGTAGCTGTTCATCCAGTGGTCGAGTCCGAGGCGGTTGGGCACCGTGAAGAACGCGAGCAGGAAGCCGAGATCGCGCAGGTACCGCGATTCCGGGCCGAACACCAGCGAGCGCACCCCGGAGTGCAGTCCGTCTGCGCCGATCACCACGTGGAACGGCTCCGGCGGTCCGCTGGCGAAGGACGCCACCGCGCCGTCGCGGGTCTGCTCGATGCCGATGATCGTCTCGTCGAACCGGTACTCGACGTCGTGCCGGGTCGCTTCGTGCAGTACCTCGGCGAGGTCTCCGCGCAGGATCTCGATCTCGGCGATCATCCCGTCACCGCCGAAGGCGTCCGACCGCATCTGCGCGCGTTCCCGGTTGTGCTCGTCCACGTAGGACACGCCGCGGGTGTCAGTGCACGCTGTGCGGACCTGCGCATCGAGGCCCATTCGGCGTACGACCTCCTTGCCGACGCCGCGGATGTCCACGGCCTGTCCGCCCGGTCGCAGTTCCGGCGTTCGCTCCACGACGGTCACCGAGAACCCGTACCGGTGCAGCCAGTGCGCGAGCGCAGGCCCGGCGATGCTCGCTCCGACGATCAACACGCGCTTGGTCATCTCCGGCCTTCCGATCGAAGTGGGAACGAATGGAACCGTACAGACGTCTAAGACAAATGTGCAAGACGTTTGTTTCGGCGCTGCTCTAAGCTGTCCGCATGGGTAACCGCGAGGACCTGCTCGACGCCGCGATGGAGTGCCTGCGCACCAAGGGCTACGCACGCACCACCGCGCGGGACATCACGGAGATCTCCGGAACCAGCCTCGCCGCGATCGGTTACCACTACGGAGGTATCCGCAACCTGCTCAACCAGGCGGTTTACGTCGCGATCGAGAAGTGGGGCGACCAGGAGCAGGCGAGGTTGCGAGCCGACGAGTCCCCGGACGAGACCTACCTGGACCGCTTCGGCGCGATCTGGGGGAGCACGATCGAGAGCCTCCACGCGGACCGGGGTCTGTGGGCGGCGTCGTTCGACCTGATGGCGCAGGTCGACCACGTGCCCGAGATCCGGGACCTGCTGCGTCAGGGGATTCATGCCGCGCGCACCGGTAACGTCGCGATGTTCGACGGAGTGGACGAGGACACCGTCGACGACGAGCAGGCCAGAACCGTCGGCTCGCTGTACTACGCGCTCCAGGCCGGGTTGGCGATCCAGTGGCTGATCGACCCGGACAGCGCGCCCAGCGCCGACGACATCGTCGCGGGGCTCCGCTCGATCGCGGCCAAAGCCTCCGAAGAGGACTGACCGGCTGGTGCACCGGTGGGGCGGGGAGGTAGAACCGTGCGGTGGTCACCGCGATCCTCAACCCGCTGGTGCAGGAAGTCCTGGACCTGATCGGGATCTTCGCGTTCGCGCTCTCCGGGGCGCTGCTCGCCGTGCGCAAGCGCTTCGACGTCGTCGGCATCGTGGTGCTGGCCGAAGTGACCGCGCTGGGCGGTGGGGTGTTCCGGGACCTGGTGATCGGCGCGGTGCCGCCGGTGGCCTTCACCGACCTCGCGTACTTCAGCACGCCGTTGATCGCCGCGGTGGTGGTGTTCTTCTGGCATCCGCGGCTGGCCCGGATTCGCCGGTTCGTGCTGTTCTTCGACGCGATCGGACTGGGCGTGTTCTGCGTGGCGGGCAGCGTCAAAGCGCTCAACTACGGCATGCACCCGCTGGCGTCGATCGCGCTGGGCGCGGCGACCGCCATCGGCGGTGGAGTCATCCGCGACGTGCTGGCGGGGGAGATCCCGGCGTTGCTGCACCCGGAGAGCGAGATCTACGCGGTGCCGGCGCTGCTGGGCAGCGCGATCGTCGCGCTGCTGGCGGTCACTGGCACGCTGACGCCGATCACCAGCGCAATCGCCGCGCTGCTGGCGGTCGTGGCGCGACTGCTGGCCCTGCGCTTCGGTTGGCGCGCACCGCTGGCCCGCGGGTCGCTATGACTGTCGCTTGAGAACAGCCAGCGCCTCGTCGGCGTGCGCCGCCATGCGGAACTCGCTGCGGATTACCGCCATCACGCGGCTCTGCTCGTCGATGACGAAGGTGTGCCGCTTGACCGGGATGGGCCCGAACCGGCGTTTGACGCCGAACTGCCGGGCGACCGCGCCGTCGACATCGGACAGCAGCGGGAACGAGAAGTTGTGCGCGTCGGCGAACTGCCGCTGCTTGCCGACCTGATCGGCGCTGATCCCCACCGGCTGCGCCCCGACCTCGGTGAACTCGGCGGCCAGGTCGCGGAAGTGGCAGGCCTCGGCGGTGCACCCGCTGGTCATCGCCGCCGGGTAGAAGAACAGCACGACCGGCCCACCGGCCAGCAGGTCGGACAGCTTGCGCTCGCTGCCGTCCTGGTCCGGCAGCACGAAGTCGGCCACCACATCGCCTTCTCGCATCCTCGTTCCTCCACGTGTTCGAGTTCCGGCAGCACCAGGGTATTGGCGCGTGGAAACCAGGTGTTACCAGGTGTTCCTGCCTGGCCTTCGGGTGGGTAGCCGGGGAGCATGCCTGAGCTGCCGGACGTCGAGGGTTTTCGCCGGGTTGCGCAGCACGCCGAGAAGCGGCAGGTGCGCAGCGTGCAGGTGTGCGATGCGCAGGTGTTGCGCGGTGTGGGCAGCGAGGCGTTCCGGAATGCGTTGCAGCGTCGGTATTTCGCCACGCCGCAGCGGCACGGCAAGTGGTTGTTGATCCCGACCGCTGGTGCCCCGAACTCGCCCTGGGTGCTCGCGCACTTCGGCATGACCGGGAGCTTCGAGTGGTGCGGGCACGACGTCGAGCTGCACAGGCACGATCGGGTCGTGTTCGACTTCGCCACCGGGCAGCTGCGCTACCGCGACATGCGGAAGCTGACCGGGCTGCACCTGGCGCGCGGGCAGGGCGAAGTGGACGAGCTGCTGGCCGAGCTCGGCCCGGACGCGCAGCAGATCGGGGCCGAGGAGCTCGGCGAGCGGCTGACCCGCACTCGGCGCGGGGTCAAGGCGGCGCTGATGGACCAGGCAGTGCTCGCCGGGCTGGGCAACATCTGCGCCGACGAGTTGTTGTGGCGGGGGAGGATTCACCCGAACCGGGCCACCACCGAGCTGACCGACGACGACCTCGACCGGCTGCACCGGGAGATGCGCGCGATGCTGCGCGACGCCGTGCGAGCCGGTCGTGTGCCGGACGACGCGTCCTGGCTGACCGGGCACCGCGACGAGCCCGATCCGCGGTGTCCGCGCTGTTCGACGGCGCTGCGCCGGACGCGGGTCGGTGGGCGCGGCACGCTGTGGTGCCCGGCCTGTCAACCCGCGTGATGTCGGAGCGCATGCGGTCGTGCACGGACAGTGCGGTAACCTGAAGTTGTTTCGGGGGTCAGGGTCGGGGGTTCGACTGCGCGGAGCCGGAAGCCGTGGGGGCTAGGGACCGGCTCCGCGCCGCCCGCCTTGTGCCTGTGTCCTCTGGTCGTTCTGCGTAGCGGTGCCGGTTGCGAGGGTGGGCTACGTTTCAACGAAAAAGATCAAAAGCCAGGATCGAGGACAGGCACTTGCGCCAGCTGTGTCATCGGCGTGGTCTAGCGCACTGTTTACCGGTCGGTAACCGCTGTTTTTGACATGATCGGGCCGACGAACGCCGTGCAGCGGCAGTGCAGCCGGAAGCGGGAAGGATCTGTGGTGACGAAGATCGAACGCCTGGGAGTCGTCGGTGGCGGGCAGATGGGCGGTGGCATCGCGGAGGTGGGTGCCCGAGCCGGTCTCGACGTGATCGTCTGCGAGGTCAGCGACGAAGCCGCCCGCGCCGGCCGCACGAGGCTGTGGAAGTCGCTGAACCGCGCGGTGCAGAGCGGCAAGCTCACCGAGGCCGAGCGCGACGCCGCGCAGGACCGCCTGCACTTCTCCACGTCCCTGGCCGACCTCGAGGACCGCAACATGGTCATCGAGGCGATCGCCGAGGACGAGGAGCTCAAGACCAAGCTGTTCGCCGAACTGGACAAGATCGTGTCCGACCCGGACGCGATCCTGGCGTCGAACACCTCGTCCATCCCGATCGCCAAGCTGGCTGGCGCCACCAACCGCCCGCAGCAGGTGCTCGGCGTGCACTTCTTCAACCCGGTTCCGGTGCTCAAGCTCGTCGAGCTGGTGCCGTCGCTGCTGACCTCGGAGGAGACGGTCGAGCGCGCCTCGGTGTTCGCCACCGAGCAGCTGGGCAAGGAGACCATCCGGGCCAAGGACCGCTCCGGGTTCATCGTCAACGCCCTGCTGGTGCCGTACCTGCTGTCGGCGATCCGGATGGTCGAGGGCGGCTTCGCCAGCGCCGAGGACGTGGACAAGGGCATGCAGCTGGGCTGCGCCCACCCGATGGGTCCGCTGCGGCTGTCCGACCTGGTCGGCCTGGACACCCTCAAGGCGATCGCGGACTCGATGTTCGAGGAGTACGGCGACCCGAACTTCGCCGCCCCGCCGCTCCTGCGCCGCATGGTCGACGCAGGCCTGAAGGGCAAGAAGACCGGCAAGGGCTTCTACGACTACAACTGACCCCGCTCGTGGAGGGCGCCTTCGACCGGCCGGGTCGAAGGCGCCCTTTCATCGGGTGGCCAGGAGGGTTCGGAGTTCTTCGGCGATCTGGGTCGGGTTGTCTTCCATGGGAAAGTGGCTTGCGTCGGGGATCGTTGCGAGGGTTGCGTTCGGGATGTCCTCGGCTAGGCGCCGGGCGTAGGTGAGTGGTTGCCAGCGGCCTTCTGCGCCCAGATGATTCTGGTTGGGGCGGTTAGGGTTTTGAGCTGGGGCGCTACTTTTTGGGTTGCTGTTGAGTTTTAGTGGCGGACTTGGTGTTCGAAGAAGGATGCTTGGCCGATCCTTGTCCTGTGTGGACTTGAGTGGACCTCGAGGGTTTCGCCGGTCATGTGGTCCGGGTTGGCGACCGTCGTTGTTGGTTGGCGGGTTAGCAGGGCTTCGAAGTCGTGCTGAGGCGTGGAAGCCTGGTCGTCCAGGTGGTCTTGGATGATCTGTTGCCAGGTGTGCGAAGGCCAGGAGTCGTAGCAGGTAGCGGAGCCTCAGCGGTGCAAGCGCCGAGGGTGGGCTATGCGCCTCACCGTCACGCAAAACGAGTTCAAAAACGGGTTCTGAGGTGTCGCGGTTGAGCGGGCGTTCTGAGGCGCAGTAGCCCAGCAGGTCGTAGAGCAGGACTTCGTGGCGTGTCGCTTCGAAAGCGGGGAACACGTTGGGCCAGATGTGGGAGTGCGATCGCGTTCCGTGCAGGAACACCAGTCAGTCCGCTTCGGACGTGATGGTGCCGCGCAGGGCGTCGACCGCGTGGCGGCGGTGGTCGTCGAGAAGGCGGATCAGGTCATCGGCCCGGCGATTTCGCGCTGCGACGACGATGGAGTCGTGTTCGTGGCGGACGCGTGCGCGGTTGGTGTCGGAGTTGTAGTAGACCGCGCGGTAGGCGTCGGTGGCGTCCCACAACGTGCGCACGACGCGCAGCAGACGCGGCATTCCCGACGGTTCCAGCAGTGCGAAGTGGAAGCGGCGGTTGGCCGCGATCATGGCGACCAAGTCGTCGCTGTCGGCGGCTTCCTCCACGTCCCGCTGGGCGTCGGTGATCCGCGCCAGGTCGGTGTCGGTGAAGCGCTCGGTGGCCACCGCAGCCGCCTCCGCCTCCAGCAGCTCCCGCATCCGGTAGACCTCCAGCAGGTCGCGCAGCGACAGCTCGGCCACCGAATAGCCCCGGTGCGGTTGGTAGACGACCTGGCCTTCGGCTTCCAGTGTCTTCAGCGCCTCACGCAGCGGCACCCGGCTCACGCCGAGGCCCTGCGCGATCGAGTCCTGCCGGATCGGCTGGCCCGGCGACAGCTCCCCGGACACGATGGATCTGCGCAGCTCGCCGAGGACGAACTCCTGCGTGGTGGGTGGTCGCTTCATCCCGCTTCTCCCGTGGTCTCGGCTGTTCTACGCCCTTGACCGGCCGTCGAACAACTGTATATTGGATCCAAAATCGCGGTGACGCAAGCCACTGGTGAGCGCATCGGGGAAGGGCGGGTGCATGGAGACGTTGCCGATGGAAGGCGTGGTCGTCGCGGACTTCAGCCGGGTTCTGGCCGGCCCGTGCGCGACGATGCTGCTGGCCGACCTGGGCGCCACCGTGATCAAGGTGGAGCGCCCCGGCAGCGGTGACGACACCCGGTCGTGGGGGCCACCGTGGACCGAGCGCAGCTCGTCCTACTTCGAATCGGTCAACCGCGGCAAGCGCAGCATCGCGCTGGACCTCGCCGATCCGCAGGACCAGGAGACCGCGCTGGACCTCGTCCGCCGCGCCGACGTCCTGGTGGAGAACTTCAGAACCGGCTCGCTGGCCCGCTACGGCCTGGACCACGCCAGCACGCGAGAGATCAACCCGCGGCTGATCTACACCTCGATCTCCGGCTTCGGCAGCGCCGGAGGCGCGGACCTGCCCGGCTACGACTTCGTGGTGCAGGCGCTCGGCGGGCTGATGAGCATCACCGGCGAAGCCGACGGGCCGCCGACGAAGGTCGGCGTGGCGCTGGTGGACGTGCTCACCGGCAAGGACGCCGCGCTGGGCATCATGGCCGCGCTGCGCCACCGGGAGCTCACCGGTGAGGGTCAGCACGTCGAGGTGAACCTGCTGTCCAGCCTGCTGGCGTCCCTGGTCAACCAGATGAGCGGCATGCTGACCACCGGTGTCGCGCCGCAGCGGATGGGCAACCAGCACCCGAGCATCGCCCCGTACGAGACGTTGCGCTGCGAGGACGCCTTCCTGGCCGTCGCGGTTGGCAACGACGGCCAATTCCGCAAGCTGTGCGAGGCCCTCGGGCTGCTCGGGTTGCCCGACGATCCGCGGTTCGCCACGAACGCGCAGCGCGTCGCGCACCGCGAGGAACTGGTCCGCCTTCTGGAGAACGTGCTCGGAGCCCGCACCGCGTCGGACTGGCAGCACCGCTTGCAGGGCTTGGGCATCGCGTGCGGGCAGGTCAACGACCTGCCGCGGGCGGTGCACTACGCGGAATCCCTGGGCCTGCGCCCGCTGGTCGACCCCGGTGGTGGGGCGGCGATGCAGGTCCGGATGCCCATCGACTTCTCCGCGCACGGCAGCGCCGAAGTGACGCCGCCGCCGCTGCTCGGCGAGCACGGCAAGGAGGTCCTCGCCTGGCTGGAGGACCCCGAACAACCACTTCCCCCCATCGTCCCTAGGAGGAATTCGCAATGAGTGCCGGTGAAAAGCGCCCCGCGTTCGATCCGCGCGACCCGCTCGGGATCGACGCCGAATTCACCCCGGAACAGCTGGCGATCCGCGACAGCGTCCGCGCGCTGTGCCGCGACCACGTGCAGCCGCACGTCGCGGAGTGGTACGAGCGCGGCGAGTTCCCGCAGGCCCGTGAACTGGCCCGGGAGCTGGGCAAGCTCGGCGTGCTGGGCATGCACCTGGAGGGCTACGGCTGCGCCGGACTGTCCGCAGTGGACTACGGCATCGCCTGCGAGGAGCTGGAGGCCTGCGACTCCGGGCTGCGCTCGCTGGTGTCGGTGCAGGGCTCGCTGGCGATGTTCGCGATCTGGCGCTGGGGTTCGGAGGAACAGAAGCAGCGCTGGCTGCCGCAGATGGCGGCGGGCGAGGCGATCGGCTGCTTCGGCCTGACCGAGCCCGACCACGGTTCCGACCCGTCCTCGATGCTCACCAACGCCCGCCGCGACGGTTCCGACTGGGTGCTCAACGGCCGGAAGATGTGGATCACCAACGGCAGCATCGCCTCGGTGGCCGTGGTGTGGGCCAAGACCGACGAGGGCGTGCGGGGCTTCGTCGTCCCGACCGATGCGCCGGGCTTCTCCGCGCCGGAGATCAAGCACAAGCTGTCGCTGCGCGCCTCGGTGACCAGCGAGCTGGTGCTCGACGACGTCCGGCTACCCGCGGACGCGGTGCTGCCCGAGGTCACCGGCCTGCGCGGGCCGCTGTCCTGCCTCAACGAGGCCCGCTACGGCATCGTGTGGGGTGCGGTCGGCGCCGGTCGCAGCTGTCTGGAGGCGGCGCTGGACTACGCGACCACCCGCGAGCAGTTCGGCCGGCCGATCGGCGGTTTCCAGCTCACCCAGAGCAAGCTCGCCGACATGGCGGTGCGGGTGCAGAACGGACGCTTGCTCGCGCTGCACCTCGGCAAGCGCAAGGACGCCGGACAGCTCATCCCGCAGCAGGTCAGCTTCGGCAAGCTGGACAACGTGCGCGGTGCGATGGAGGTCGCCCGTACCGCTCGCACCATCCTCGGCGCGAACGGGATCTCCTTGGAATACCCGGTGATCCGCCACATGACCAACCTCGAGTCGGTCCTGACCTACGAGGGCACCGGCGAAATGCACGCCCTGACGATCGGCCAGGCCCTGACCGGCCTGAACGCCTTCCGCGGCTGAATACAGCTGCGAGGGTGGGCTAGGCGGCTACGCCGCTTCTAAGACAAAGCCAAGATCTAAGTTCTTGTCTTTGGTCTTTGTCTTTGAAACGCCGCCAGGCGTTTAGCCCACCCTCGCAACTTGCACTGCCGCGGGTTCTCAGCGTTCGCCTGGCGAGGACGGCCAATCCGCCGTGTATTGGCATACATAAGGGTTGGCACCCGGAGTCCAGGCGGGCGCTGAGGTTCCGCTACCGGCACCGCCACGCAAAATGAGTTCTAAGACAAAAGCACTGCCGGTCACCAGACGGTGAAGCCGCCGTCGACGACCATGTTGCTGCCGGTGACGAAGCTGCTGGCCTCGGCGGCCAGGAACACCGCCAGCGGGCCGATCTCGCGGGGCTCGGCCACCCGGCCCATCGGGGTCTGCGCCAGCCACTGCGCGTACCACTCGGGTTGGGTGTCCTGCACGCCCTGGAGCAGGTCCGTTCCGGTGTAGCCGGGGGAGATGGAGTTGACCCGCACCCCGCGATCGCCCCACTCGCCGGCCAGCGACTTGGTCAGCATGATGACCGCGGCCTTCGAGGTGTTGTAGTGCGCCTGCGGTTGCGGGTGGTTGGAGATCAGGCCGGACATCGAGGCGATGTTGATGATCGACCCCGAGCCCTGCGCCAGCATCGCCCGGCCGACCTCGCGGCAGCACCAGAACACCGCGTCCACGTTGAGCTCCAAGGTGCGCCGCCACGAATCGTCCGAAATGGACTCGGCGGCCTCGTTGCGCACCATGCCCGCGTTGTGCACCGACACGTCGATCCGGCCGTGCTCGGCCACCACGCGATCGACGAGCGCGGCCACCGCGGTCGAATCGGTGACGTCGACCTGCTCGAAGCTGCCCTCGACCTCGTCGGCGGCGCTCCGACCGGTGTCCGGGTTGATCTCGACGATCACCACCTTGGCACCCGCGGTGCGCAGGGCCTTGGCGATCTCCAGCCCGATGCCCTGACCGCCGCCGGTGACCAGAGCGACCTTGTCCTGCAACGAGAACACGTCGTTGCCCATCCGTCCTGCCTTTCCGAGCATTGTCGCCTTCGCCGCGATTATGCCGCCGCGTCCAGCCGCAGTGAACCAGCGATCACCCACCAGGACCAAGCGGACCGGAGCCCCCTGGCATACACAAGGCCGGGCACCCGCAGTCCAGGCGGACACTGAGGTTCCGCTACCGGCACCGCCACGCAAAACGAGCCTGGAACAGGTTTTCAGCGGAGGAGGGGCGGGAGGAAGCGGTGGGTCCAGTCGGTGGCGAGCTCGTAGGCGTGGGCGAGTTGCAGGAGCGGCCATTCCGCGTGGTTGCGGCCGATCAGCTGGACTCCCATCGGCAGGCCCGCCGCGTTGCAGCCCACCGGGAGGTTGGCCACCGGGTGCCCGGACAGCGTCCACGGCGCCACCACCTCCATCCAGCGGTGGTAGGTGTCCATCGACCGGTCGCCGATCTCTTGCGGCCAGCGCTGCTCGGCGTCGAACGGGAACACCTGCGCGCTCGGTGCGAGCAGGAAATCGTACTCGTCGAACAGCTCCGACACCGCCGCGTACCACTGCTCGCGGCCGGTGATCGCGCGGCTGATGTCGGAGGCCTGGAGCCGGTGGTAGTTCTCGACCTCGAAGATCAGCTCGGGTTTGAGCAGCGCGCGCTTGGCCGGGTCGTCGTAGAGCTCGGCGTGGTGGCGTCCGACCGTCCACGACCGCCACAGCAGGAACGTCTTCCACGCCTCCTCGACCGGCAGCCGCTTGGCCACCGGCTCGACCGAGCACCCGATTTCGCCGAAGGCGGCGAAGGATGCGGTGCACAGGTCCAGCACTCCGGGCTCGGTGGGCAGGTATCCGCCGAAGTCGCCGATCCAGCCGATCCGCACGCCGTCGAAGTCGCGGTCCAACCGCCCGGCGAACAGCTCCGGATCCTGCTCGATGCTCAGCGGTGCGCGCTCATCGGGACCGGCCATCGTGGACAGCAGCATCGCCACGTCCCGCACCGTGCGCCCCATCGGGCCGACGACGGTGGGTGAGCTGAGGAAACCTTCGGTCGGGATGCGCCCGAAGCTCGGCCGCAGCGACATGATGTTGTTCCAGGCGGCCGGATTGCGCAGCGAACCCATGAAGTCGCTGCCGTCGGCGACCGGCAGCAGCCGCATGGCCAGCGCTGCGGCGGCGCCTCCGCTGCTGCCGCCCGCGCTGCGCGTGGTGTCGTAGGGGTTGAGCGTCGTGCCGAACACCGGGTTGAAGGTGTGTGAGCCGAGGCCGAACTCGGGAACGTTGGTCTTGCCGATCACGATCGCGCCCGCTTCGCGCATCCGCCGCACGTGCAGCTCGTCCGCAGCCGCGATCGATTCGGAGAACACCGGTGAACCCTTGGTGGTGGCCAGTCCCGCGACGTCGGAGAGATCCTTGACCGCGACCGGGAAACCGTGCATCCAGCCTCGGTGTTCGCCGCGCTCGAGCTCAACGTCGCACTGCCGGGCTTCGGCGAGCAGCTCCGCCTCGTCGCGTAGGGAGACGATCGCGTTCACCGTCGGGTTGAACCGGTCGATGTGCGCGAGGTAGATCTGCATCACCTCGACGCAGCTGACCTCGCGGCGGGAGATCAGCCAGGACAACTCCACTGCGTCCAGCAGCACCAGGCTGGGGATCTTCGACGCGGGCAATCCGGAACCGGGCGCTACCGACACGCTGTTTCCTCCTGTGTCCGACAACCCCACGACCTTCGCTTTCGGCGGGGCCGCACGTCAACCACCTTCTCGACGGCAGCGGTGGGGCAGAGGTGTACATCACGTTAGCGTTGCTAAAAGCCATTCGGGTTTCCACGCTGAAGTGATCGGGGACACCGCTCGACGTCGAGGAGGGGCCGGGATGACCGCAGTGGCAGCGCAGCGGACCGTGGGGACCGCGCGGGTGCTGTCGTCGGTCGCCGCGGTGGTCACCGTCGGGGTGTTCCCGGTGTTCCTCGTCGGCGGGCTCGGCGTGCAGCTGCAGCGCGAGTTCGGCTTCGGCGTGGCGATGCTGGGCATTGGCGCGGCGGGTTTCTTCGGCGTCGCGGCGATTTCGTCCCGGACGATGGGCTGGCTGGTCGAGCGGATCGGCGCGCGGCTGGGCATGCGGATCGGGGCCCTGGGCAGCTCGCTGTGCTTGTTCGGGATCGCCGCCGCGCCCAGCTCGTGGTGGCTGCTGGGGCTGCTGTGGGTGGCCGGCCTGCCGAACTCGCTCGCGCAGCCCGCCTCGAATCTGCTCATCGCGCAAGGCATTCCGGTCAACCGGCGCGGCATGGGCTTCGGCGTCAAGCAGTCCTCGATCCCGGCGGCCACGCTGCTGGCCGGGGTGGCGGTGCCCGCGGTGGCGCTGACCATCGGCTGGCGCTGGGTTTTCGTGATCGCCGGGGCGATCGGCCTCGTCGCCGCGGTCGCGGTGCCCCGGTTGCCGGAGGCTGAACGGTCGACGTCCGGGCGCGCCGGGCGGAACAGCAAGGACGCGAGTCGGAGTGCGCTCCTGCTGCTGGCGATCTCCGGTGGTCTCGGTTCGGCGGCGGCCAACGCGCTCGGAGCGTTCGTCACCACCACGGCGGTCGAGGTCGGGTTCAGCCCGTCGGCGGCCGGACTGGTGCTGTCGCTGGGATCGGCGACCGGGCTGGTGATCCGGCTGTGCGCGGGGGTGGTCGCCGACCGCCGGAACCCGAACCTGGTGCGGGTCATCTCCGGGATGCTGCTGATCGGTTCGACCGGATTCGGGCTGATGGCGGTGAACTCGCCGGTCGCGTTCCTGATCGGGGTGTCCATCGGGTTCGGCGCGGGCTGGGCCTGGCCGGGACTGCTGAACTTCGCGGTCGCCAAGATCGCCCCGGACCGCGTGGCCAGCGCGACCTCGTTCACCCAGACCGGCGTTTACCTCGGTGGTAGTTCGGGGCCGCTGCTGTTCGGCCTCTTCGCCGAGCACGCGGGACTGGCCGGGGCCTGGCTGGCGGCAGGCGGGGCGGCGGTCATCGCAGGTGTCCTGCTGCTGTTCATCCGCCGTTGATGGGCTGGACCGGGATGCTGGTGTCGCCGGACTTGCGGGCCACCCCGCCGTAGTGCAGGTGGTACTGGTCGGCCGGGGAGGTCGGGTGGCCGGGGTCGGGGCGCCAGTCCGTCAGATAGGTCGTGCCGGGTGGCAGGACCTCGAAGTCGCCGAACAGCTTGTCGATCCAGCTCGTCTCCCGCGGGTGCAGAGGGTCGGTGGTCTCGGCGTAGAAGTCGGCCAGCGTGCGCACCGCCTCCGGGGCGCGGGTGCCGGTCACGTGCGAGACCACCAGGTGGCTGCCCGGCGCGAGGGCGTCGCGGTAGGCCTCCACCAGGCCGAGTGGATCGTCGGAGTCGGGGACGAAGTGCAGCACCGAGGTCATCAGCAGTCCGACCGGCTTGCTCAGGTCGAGCAGCTCCTGGGTTTCCGGGGCGAGCAGGACCGATGCGGGGTCGCGGCAGTCGGCCTGCAGGATCGCCGCGTGCGGCTCGGTGGCCAGCAGCGGCTTGCTGTGCGCGACGGTCAGCGGCTCGTTGTCCACGTACAGCACCCGGAAGTCGCGGGTGCGCCGGCGCGCCACCTCGTGCAGGTGTCCGATGGTGGGGGTGCCGGAGCCCAGGTCGAGGAACTGGCGCACGCCGCGGGCGAGCAGGAACTCCACGGTCCGGCGCAGGAACGCCCGGTTCTCCTGGTAGGCGGCCCCGATGCCCGGCAGTGCCTGCTCGACGCGCTCGACGAACTGGCGTTCGACACCGAAGTTGTGGCCCCCGCCCAGGAAGGCGTCGTAGATCCGGGCAGCCGCGGGCCGGGTGATGTCCATCTGCCGCGTCGGCGAATTGCGCGTGTCGACCATGGGTCCCCCTTCTCGCCGAAATCGTACAGTAGTCAATGTGTGACACAGGGTGTTCGCGATCTGTTCGCGCGCCGCCCTTGCCGATGGTCGTGCGCGCATATGACGATGGGTGACTCGTGATTGATGCATTCCCAGGAGGTGCTCGTGACCGACGTCCGCGCGGTGGTGTCGACAGGCAAGGGCAGGCCTGTCGAGGTGGTGACCATCGACGTCCCGGATCCCGGACCCGGTGAAGCGGTGGTGAAGGTGCAGGCCTGCGGGGTGTGCCACACGGATTTGCACTACCGCGAAGGCGGTATCAGCGACGAGTTCCCGTTCCTGCTCGGCCACGAGGCGGCCGGGATCGTCGAGGCGGTCGGCGAGGGCGTCCAGGACGTGCAGCCCGGCGACTTCGTGGTCCTCAACTGGCGCGCGGTGTGCGGTGTGTGCCGGGCGTGCAAGCGCGGTCGGCCGCAGTACTGCTTCGACACCCACAACGCCAGCCAGCCGATGACGCTCGACGGCACTCCGCTCTCGCCTGCCTTGGGCATCGGCGCGTTCGCGGAGAAGACCCTGGTGCACGCCAAGCAGTGCACCAAAGTGGACCCGACGGCGCGGCCGGCGGTGGCGGGGCTGCTCGGTTGCGGCGTGATGGCCGGGATCGGCGCGGCGGTCAACACCGGTGGTGCCGGGCCGGGCGACTCCGTGGCTGTGATCGGCTGCGGTGGTGTCGGTGACGGTGCGATCGCGGGTGCGAACCTGGCCGGGGCGCGCCGGATCATCGCGGTGGACACCGATCCGAAGAAGCTGGAGTGGGCGCGGCAGTTCGGCGCCACCCACGTGATCAACGCCGCCGAGACCGACTCCGTCGCGGCGATCCAGGACCTCACCGGCGGGTTCGGTGCGGACCTGGTGATCGACGCGGTCGGCCGGCCGGAGACCTTCAAGCAGGCCTTCTACGCGCGGGACCTCGCCGGCACGGTGGTGCTGGTCGGCGTTCCGACCCCGGAGATGACGCTCGAGCTGCCGCTGCTGGACGTCTTCGGCCGGGGCGGTGCGGTGAAGTCCAGCTGGTACGGCGACTGCCTGCCGGAGCGCGACTTCCCGATGCTGGTGGAGATGTACCAGCAAGGTCGGTTGCCGCTGGAGAAGTTCGTCAGCGAGGAGATCGCGCTGGACGGCGTGGAGGAGGCCTTCGCGAAGATGGCCCGCGGCGAGGTGCTGCGCTCGGTGGTGGTCTTCTGATGGCCGTGCGCATCGACCACACCACCACGTCGGGCACGTTCTCGCTGGACGGTCAGACCTTCGACGTCGACAACAACGCCTGGGTGATCGGCGACGACGCCGAGTGCGTGATCATCGACGCGCCGCACGACGTCGAGGCCATCCGCGCGCTGGTCGGTGACCGCGAGGTGCGGGCCGTGCTGTGCACGCACGCCCACGACGACCACGTGCGCAAGGCGCCGGAACTGGCCGCCGCGGTCGGCGCTCCGATCTGGCTGCACCCCGACGACATGGTGCTGTGGAACCTGACGCATCCCGACCGCGAGCCGGACGGCGAGCTGGCCGACGGTCAGGTGGTCGAGGTCGGCGGGATCGGTCTGCGGGTGCTGCACACGCCCGGCCACGCGCCGGGCGCGGTGTGCCTGCACTCGCCGGAGCTGGGCGTGGTGTTCACCGGGGACACGCTGTTCGCCGGTGGCCCCGGCGCGACCGGCCGGTCCTATTCGGACTTCGGCACCATCACCGAGTCCATTCGGGACCGGCTGCTGCCGCTGCCCGAGGACACCGAAGTGCGTCCCGGACACGGCGACAGCACGACGATCGGTGCGGTGCGGACGCAGTTCGACGAGTGGGTGAAGCGCGGCTACTGACCTCGCCTGTTCGGGCAGCGGGTAGGTTCTCGTTACCACTTTCGGCGGATGAAGCCGCGCAGCGCAGTGCGGATGATCTTGCCGGTGAGCGGTGACAGGACTGCTCACGGCTGGTATCGCGAGCCTATCCGCGCACCGTGTGAGGCAGGTCCGATGGTCGATCATGCGCTGGGCCGCACTGCTGCGGCGACTTCGCGGACGGGGTTGTGGGCCTGGCTCGTCGCGCATCGCGCGATGCTCGGCGACATCGCGTTCGTACTGGTGCTGGCGGTCGCGCACGGCTTCGACCTGTCCATCGGCGAGTATCCACCGTGGATGGACTGGTGGTGGCCGCTGGTGGTGAGCGTGCCGGCCACCGCGATGCTGGTGCTGCGGCGGCGGATGCCGTGGACGGTGCTGCTCGTGGTGATGACGGTGACCGTCGCGCTCACCCTGCTCAAGCTCTACATCGGCGGCCTGAACCTGGCGATCCTCGTCGCGATCTACTCGGTCTGCGTGCGCGGTTCGCTGGCGGTGTCGGTGGTGGTCGGGCTGATCGCGATGGTCTACCCGGTCACCGAGATGATCGTCTACGAGCTGACCCCGGTGGAGAGCTTCCTGCGCATCACCGGCGGGGTGGTCAACTTGGTGATGGTCATCGGCTGGGCGCTGGCGATGCAGATCGGACGGCGGCGCGCGGCGCAGCTGGAACAGACCCTGGCGATGCTCGACGACGCGCGCGACCAACTGGCCAGGGACGCGGCGGCTGTGGAACGGGCCCGCATCGCGCGGGAGTTCCACGACATCGTCTCGCACAACCTGTCGGTGGTGGCCCTGCGCGCGGGCGTCGCGCGAGCGCTCATCGACCGCGACCGGGAGCACGCCCGGCAGACGTTGCAGGAGCTGGAGCAGAGCTCGCGCGGTGCGCTGGGGGAGATGCGGCACCTGCTCAACGCCTTGCGCGACCGCAACTCCGCGGGGCAGGACCCGATGGACTGGCAGCCGATGCCGGGGCTCGACGGGGTGGACGCGCTGATCGAATCGGTGCGCGGCGGGCAGGTGGAGTGGCGGTTCGACCGGCGCGGGCAGGTCCGCGAGCTCGGCTCCGGGGTCGAGGTGACCGCCTACCGGATCGTGCAGGAGGCCATGACCAACGTGCTCAAGCACGCCGGCTCCGGGCGGGCGCGGGTGGTGCTGGACTACGGTGCGAGCGCGTTGCGGATCGAGGTGACCAACCTGGTCGGCGTGGGGGAGGTACCGCCGGTGTCCCATCTTTCGGGACATGGGCTGATCGGTCTGCGGGAACGCGTTGCGCTGCTGGGCGGAACCTTGACCGCGCATCCGATTTTGAACGGATTTCACCTTGAAGCCGTGCTACCGTGCGCGGAAAATTCGGACCTGGCCTGACTCGGAACTTGGCCGGCCCGGACCAAGGAGGCCCCGCGTGGAAACTGAGGACACGACTGTCCTGGTGGTCGACGACCAAGCGATGATCCGCGCGGGACTCGTGGCGCTGCTGTCGAACGAGCCCGGCCTGAGGGTGCTGGCCGAAGCGGCGGACGGCGACGCGGCGTTGGCCGCAGTGCGGCGCCGTCGTCCCGACGTGGTGCTGCTGGACGTGCGCATGCCCGGCAAGGACGGTATCCGGGCCGCGGCCGACATCATCGCCGAGACCGGTGGGGAAACCGCCGTGATCATGCTGACCGTGCATGACCTGGACGAATACGTTTACGCCGCGCTGCGCGCCGGTGCCAGCGGATTCTTGCTCAAGGACGCCACTCCGGAAGACCTGGTCCGAGCGGTGCGCACGGTCGCGGCCGGAGAAGCGCTGCTGGCGCCAGGGATCACCAAGCGGCTCCTGCAGCGGTTCGCCGCGCTCGGCGTCCGCGACGCGCGCAGCGAGCTCAGCGCGCTTACCGAGCGGGAACTGGACGTGCTGCTCGAGGTGGCCAGGGGCGGGTCCAATGCCGAGATCGCGCGCATCCTCGGTCTGGCGGAGCTGACCGTCAAGTCGCACCTGTACCACGTGATGCAGAAGCTGCACCTCAGCTCGCGCACCCAACTGGTGATCATGGCCTACGAAACCGGTTTGGTCTGCCCGGGCCAGGACAACAGGGACCTCCGCCAGGCCTCGGCCTGACGCGCCGGCGCTCCGGGGACGGCGGAGCGGCTGAGAGTCTGTCTTCGATCCTGATTTTTGATCTTTTGCTTTGATGCGCCGTCAGGCGCATAGCCCACCCTCGGCGCCGGCACCGCCGCGGGTTCTCAGACGTCGCCTGGCGAGGACGGCCCGACTGCCGTGTATTGGCATACATAAAGTTGGGCACCCGCAGACCAGGCGGCGTCTGAGGTTCCGCCACCCGCACCGCCAAGCAAAACGAGTTCAAAGACGGGTTCTAATGGGGACATGAGTTCTGCACTGCGAGTCGGTCTTGTCGGGTACGGCGTCGGGGGAGCGGTTTTCCACGCCCCGCTGATCGCCGCGCATCCGTCGTTGCGGTTGTCCGCCGTGGTCACCGCGAACCCCGAGCGCCAGCAGCAGGTGCGTGCTGAGCACCCGGATGCGGCTGTCGTCGACGACGTGGACTCGTTGCTGGCCGGGGATCTGGATCTGGTCGTCGTGGCGAGTCCGAATCGGACTCACGTCGAGCTGGCCACCGCGGCGCTGGACGCCGGGTTGCCGGTGGTGGTGGACAAGCCGTTCACCCCGACCGCGGTGGAGGGGCGGAGGCTGATCGAGCACGCCCAGGCCAAGGGGCAGCTGCTGACGGTCTTCCAGAACCGCCGGTGGGACAACGACGTGCGCACCGTGGCCAAGCTCCTCGGCGACGGCGAGCTGGGCCGGGTGCACCGCTTCGAATCGCGGTTCGAGCGCTGGTCGCCGACCCCGAAGCCGACCTGGCGCGACTCCGGCGGCGCGGAGGACGTCGCGGGCATCCTCTACGACCTGGGCAGCCACCTGATCGACCAGGCCCTGCAGCTGTTCGGGCCGGTCGCGGCGGTGTACGCCGAGCTCGACCACCGCCGCGAAGGGGTACAGGCCGACGACGACTCCTACGTGGCGCTGACCCACACCAACGGGGTCCGGTCCCACCTGTGGATGAGCAAGGTGGCGGCGCAGTCGGGCCCGCGCTTCCGCGTCCTCGGCGACCGCGCGGCGTTCACCAAGTACGGACTCGACCCGCAGGAGGCGGAGCTGCGTGCGGGTCGCCTGCCGATGGACGGCACTTGGGGGCGAGAGCCGGAAGAGAACTGGGGAGTGCTGGGCGTCGGTGACGACGTGCACCGCGTCCCCAGCGAACCGGGCGACTACCTCGCGTTCTACGACGGAGTCGTCAACGCGGTGCGCGACGGCACACCGCCACCGGTCGACCCGGCTGACGCCGTGGCGGCACTGGACATCATCGCCGCTGCTCGCCGCTCGGCGGCAGAGATCACCGTCGAGCGGCTGCTCTAGCGGCCACCAGCACGAGTTGCGATCCGGCTCCGGCCCCCCACGCTGAATGGCGAGGCGCCGAACGTGAGGAGCCGCGGATGAGCGAGACCAGCGTCGAGGCCGGTAGCGCCGCGTGGAGCACCACTCCGGCCGTGACCGAGCACCTCGAACGGTCGGAGCTGGACAGCCTGCAGCTGTGGTGGCAGGCCGCCAACTACCTCTCCGCCGGGCAGATCTACCTGATGGACAACCCGCTGCTGCGGGAGCCGCTGCGACCCGAGCACGTCAAACCCCGGCTGCTCGGGCACTGGGGCACCACGCCCGGGCTGAACTTCGTCTACGCGCACCTCAACCGGGCGATCCGGGAGCGCGACCTGGACATGATGTACGTGATCGGGCCCGGGCACGGCGGGCCCGGTCTGGTCGCGGCGGCGTGGCTGGAGGGCACCTACAGCGAGACCTACCCCGACGTCGCGCAGGACTACGACGGCCTGCGCCGGCTGGTCACGCAGTTCTCCTTCCCCGGCGGGATCCCCAGCCACGTCGCGCCGGAGACTCCGGGGTCGATCCACGAGGGTGGCGAGCTGGGCTACTCGCTGTCGCACGCCTACGGCGCGGCCTTCGACAACCCCGATCTGATCGTGGCGTGCGTGGTCGGCGACGGCGAGGCCGAGACCGGTCCGCTGGCCACCAGCTGGCACGCCAACAAGTTCCTGGACCCGGCCACCGACGGTGCGGTGCTGCCGATCCTGCACCTCAACGGGTACAAGATCGCCGGTCCGACGGTGCTGGCGCGCATCCCCGACGACGAGCTGCTGAGCCTGCTGCGCGGCTACGGCTACGAGCCCTACCTGGTGTCGGGTTCGGCGCCGGAGCCGATGCACCACCTGTTCGCCGCGACGCTGGACCGGTGCCTGGACGAGATCCGCTCGATCCACCGCAGAGCTCGCCGCGACGGCTGGGTGCAGCGCCCGCGGTGGCCGATGATCGTGCTGCGCACCCCGAAGGGCTGGACCGGACCCTCCACTGTGGATGGCAAGCAGGTCGAGGGGACGTGGCGTTCGCACCAGGTCCCGATCGCTGACCCGCGCGGCAACCCGGAACACCTGCGTCAGCTGGAAACCTGGCTGCACAGCTACGAACCGGCCGCGCTGTTCGACGCCGACGGTGCTCCGGTGCAGCGCATCAAGGACCACAACCCGACCGGTTCCCGGCGGATGAGCGCCAATCCGCACGCCAACGGCGGACGTCTGCTGCGAGCCTTGCGGCTACCGGACTTCCGGGACTACGCGGTGACCGTCGAAGAACCGGGGGCGACCATCGGTGAGGCCACCAAGGTGCTCGGCCGGTTCCTGCGCGACGTGATGCGCCGCAACGCCGAGGAGCGCAACTTCCGGGTGTTCGCGCCGGACGAGAACAACTCCAACCGGCTCAACGCGATCCTCGAAGCCACCTCCCGCGCCTGGTGCGCCGAGACCGAACCGGACGACGACGCGCTGGCCCCCGACGGCCGGGTGATGGAGATCCTCTCCGAGCACACCTGCCAGGGCTGGCTGGAGGGCTACCTGCTCACCGGCCGGCACGGGTTCTTCTCCTGCTACGAGGCGTTCGCGCACATCGTGGACTCGATGGTCAACCAGCACGCCAAGTGGCTCAAGGTGAGCAACCAGCTCGCTTGGCGGCCGCCGATCGCCTCGCTGAACTACCTGCTCACCTCGCACGTGTGGCGGCAGGACCACAACGGCTTCTCCCACCAGGACCCGGGATTCATCGACCACGTGGTGAACAAGAAGGCCGAGGTGGTGCGGGTCTACCTGCCGCCGGACGCCAACACCCTGTTGTCGGTGCTCGACCACTGCTTGCGCAGCCGCGACTACATCAACGTGGTGGTGGCCGGCAAGCAGCCCGCGCCGCAGTACCTGGACATCGAGGAAGCGGTGGTGCACTGCACCAAGGGCATCGGGATCTGGGACTGGGCCAGCAACGACCAGGACGGCGAGCCGGACGCGGTCTTGGCCTGCGCCGGTGACGTGCCGACGATGGAGGTGCTGGCCGCCGTCGACCTGCTCCGCGGCTACTTCCCGGACTTGCGCGTGCGGGTGGTCAACGTGGTGGACCTGATGCGGCTGGAGCACGAGCGCGAGCACCCGCACGGCCTGTCCGACACCGAGTTCGACAGCCTGTTCACCCTGGACCGGCCGGTGATCTTCAACTACCACGGCTACCCGTGGCTGATCCACCGGCTGACCTACCGCCGCCACAACCACGACAACATCCACGTGCGCGGCTACAAGGAGGAAGGCACCACGACCACGCCCTTCGACATGTGCGTGCTCAACCAGACCGACCGGTTCAACCTGGCCATCGACGTGATCGACCGGGTGCCGCGGCTGGGGTCGAGCGCCGCGTACGCGCGGGAGTCGTTGCAGGCCAAGCTGATCGAGCACCGGCACTACATCTCGGTGCACGGCGAGGACATGCCCGAGGTCCGGGACTGGAAGTGGCCGGCGCGGTGAGGGTGCTGACCGTCAACGCCGGATCCAGCAGCCTGAAGCTGGTACTGCTGGACGACGACGAGGTGGTGGCCCACGAGCACCTGGAGCGGTGGGCGGGGGAGGCGGAGCCGATCCGCCGGTTCCTGGACGAGCACGGGGCCGATGCCATCGGACATCGCGTCGTGCACGGCGGTACCCGGATCGTCACGGCGACGGTTGTCGACGACGACGTGTTCGACTACCTCTCCTCGCTGATCGAACTCGCGCCGCTGCACCAGCCGCGAGCCCTGGGTGGGCTGCGCACGGCTCGTGCGATCGCACCGGACACACCATCGGTGGTGTGCGTGGACACCGCCTTCCACGCCGGGCTTTCCGCGGCGGCGGCGACCTACGCGCTGCCCCGCTTGTGGAACCGCATGTGGTCGTTGCGCCGCTACGGGTTCCACGGTCTTTCGCACTCCTACGCGGTGGTGCGTGGCGCTGAACTGGTGGGGCTGCCGCCTCGGCAGGGTCGGGTGCTGTGCTGTCACCTCGGTGCGGGCGCGTCGATGGCTGCGGTGCGCGACGGGCGTTGCGTGGACACCACGATGGGCTTCACGCCGGAAGAGGGCCTGGTCATGAACACCCGCAGCGGAACTGTCGACCCTGGGCTGATCGGTTATCTGATCAACACGAAAGACATTGCGCCGCAAGAACTGTTCGGCGTGTTGGCGAAGCATTCCGGGCTGGCGGGCTTGTCCGGGACCTCGGGTGATCTGCGCGATGTGCTGGCGGCGCGGGCTGAAGGTGACAGTGATGCGTCGGTGGCCTTCGGCGTCTACCAGCGCAGCTTGGTGCGGCATGCGGGAGCGATGGCTGCGGTGCTCGGCGGCCTGGATCTGCTGGTGTTCACCGGCGGTATCGGCGAGCACCAGCCGTCGGTGCGAGCTGAGGTGTGCGAAGCGCTGTCGTTCGCCGGTGCGGCGCTGGACCCGCGGCGCAACGAGGCGGCCTCGACCGATGCGGACATCACCGAGATCGGAGCGCCCGTCCGCACTGCGGTTGTCCAAGCCCGCGAAGATCTCGAAATAGCCCGCCAAACCCGCGCCGCGGTGAGCTGAGATCGCCTGATCAGCCGCTGGTGCGGGAGGCGGAGTTCCAGAGGACGCATTCCTCGCAGTAGCCACCGCCGGTGCCGCGCCACCACTGACAGCAGGTGGTTCGGCGGGGCCACGGGTCGCGGTCGGGGTCGATGTCGAGCAGGTGTTCGCGGTTCGTCGCGGTGAGGAGTTCGCGGGCGGTGGCGATCGCGTCGCCGGGCATGCCCGCGCGCTGCAGCCGCCAGAGCACGGTGCCCACCGATCCGACCGGGTTTCCCCAGTACTCGTGGCTTTCCGGTGGCGGGCCGCCGAGGGCGTGCAGCGACTCGGTCAGGGGTTCGAAGGCGTCGGCGAGGTCCTGCCACCACTGCTGCGCCGTGACGAGCTGGGACGTCGCTGGTCGGAGTGCGGACAGTCGGCCTTCGGCGGTGATCGTGACGCGGAGTTCGCGAAGCGACGGGACCGGAGCGCCGAGGTGGAACTCCGGGACCGTGGCACAGGCCGCGAGCCAGCCGAAGCGGAACGCCACCAGCACCAGACCCGCGCGGCGGTGCCGGAAGCCGCCGCGTTCCTGCCACTCCTCGACGCAGCGCGGCAGCCACGGCGCGCTCGGGTCGCAGAACTCGTCCCACGGCACGGTCGGCAGGCTGGACCAGGGCACCGTGCCCGGCCTGGGCAACAACCTGTCGCACTCCCGCACGCGTCCGGCCAGCACGGCCGGGGAGCACTCGAGCATGTTCGCGCTGCCTCCCGTCGACTCGTCCGGCCACAGCCTACCGATGATCATCCGTGACCAATGTGGACAGTTTTCCGGGCGATTCGTTGAACAGGTGAGCTGCGCCGAGTCGACCTACGCTGGGACGGTGCCTTCGGCTGTGAACCTGTTGAAGCGTTTGCTGCTCGGGCGGCCGTTGCGCAGCGACCGGGTTGCGGAGACGCTGCTGCCGAAGCGGCTCGCGTTGCCCATCTTCGCCAGCGATGCGCTGTCCTCGGTCACCTACGCCACGCAGGAGATCCTGCTGATCCTGTCCATCGGTGGGATCGCGCTGCTGCACCTGACGCCGTGGGTAGCGCTGGCCGTGGTGGTGCTGCTGGCGGTGGTCGTCGCCTCGTACCGGCAGGTAGTGCACGCCTATCCCAGCGGTGGCGGCTCCTACGAGGTGGTGGTGCGCAACCTCGGCCGCGACCCGAGCCTGGTGGTGGCCGCGGCGCTGATGGTCGACTACGTGATGACGGTGGCGGTGTCGGTCGCCGCCGGGGTGGACAACATCGTGTCGGCGGTGCCGCAGCTCTACCCGAACCGGGTGTGGCTGGCCGTCATCGTGCTGGTCGTGCTCATGGCGATGAACCTCCGCGGCGCGCGCGAATCGGGACGGGCCTTCGCGGTGCCCACCTACCTGTTCGTCGGAGCGCTCGGACTGACCATCGTCGTCGGGCTGACCCAGTTCGCGGCTGGGAATCCGCCGGTCGCGGAGAGCGCCGGCTGGATGATCCGGCCGGAGCAGGTGGACATCACCGGGGTCGCCTTCGTGTTCCTGCTGCTGCGGGCGTTCGCGTCCGGTTGCACGGCGCTGACCGGCGTCGAAGCGATCTCCAACGGGGTGCCCGCGTTCCAGCGGCCGAAGGCTGCCAACGCGGGCCGGACCCTGGTGATCATGGGTGTGCTGGCGATCTTCCTGTTCAGCGGGGTGACCGCGCTGTCGATGATCGCTCAGGTGCGGGTCGCCGATGACCCGTGCAACCTGATCGGGTTCCCCACCGACTGCCACAGCACCGGCCAGCGCACCGTCATCGCGCAGGTGGCGGCGGCGGTGTTCGGCGTGGACACCGTGCTGTTCTACGTCGTGCAGGCCGGTGCGGCGCTGATCCTGCTGCTGGCCGCCAACACCGCGTTCAACGGCTTCCCGACGCTGGCTTCGCTGCTGGCCCAGCGCCGCTACCTGCCGCGCCAGCTGCACACCCGCGGTGACCGGCTGGCCCACTCCAACGGCATCGTCCTGCTCGGGCTGGTCGCGATCGCGCTCATCGCGGCGTTCGAGGGCTCGGTGACGGCGCTGATCCAGCTCTACATCATCGGGGTGTTCACCTCGTTCACGCTGAGCCAGATCGGCATGGTCAAGCACTGGAACAACCAGCTGGTCGACGCCGACGCGGCGAAGCGCCGTCGCGTGCACGGCAACCGGCTGATCAACGCCGTCGGTGCGGTGCTGACCGCGACGGTGCTGGTGGTGGTGCTGGCGACCAAGTTCACCCACGGCGCCTACCTCGTCGTGATCGCGATCCCGGTGCTGTTCGCGCTGATGCGCGGCATCCACCGCTACTACGGCGACGTGCGCCGGGAACTGGAGCCGGAACCGGGCGACATCACCCTGCCCAGCCGGGTGCACGCGGTCGTGCTGGTGTCGACGCTGCACAAGCCGACGCTGCGCGCGCTGGCGTTCGCCCGCGCCAACCGGCCGGACACGCTGACCGCGCTCACCGTGAACGTCGACGAGGAGGACACCGAGGTGCTGCGACGGGAGTGGGACCGGCAGAGCATCGAAACCCCGCTGAAGGTCGTCGAGTCGCCGTACCGGGAGATCACCCGGCCGGTCATCGACTACATCAAGCGCATCCGCCGCGCCAGCCCCCGCGACCTGGTGTGCGTCTACATCCCGGAGTACGTGGCCGGGCGCTGGTGGGAGAACCTGCTGCACAACCAGAGCTCGCTGCGCCTGACCTGGCGGCTGCGGTTCGAGCCGGGCGTGCTGGTGGTCAGCGTGCCGTGGCAGCTGGACTCCAGCCACCGGCAGGTCGACCGCGTTGACCGCGCGCCCGGTCACGCCCGCCGCGGTATCAACCCGCCGAGCCAGTGAGCTCGCTGAGCAGGCGGTAGGAGTCGAGCCGGTCGGCCGGGTCGTGGGCGGTGGTGGTGACCAGGACTTCGTCCGCGCCGGTGCGTGCGACCAGCTCGTCCAGCCCGGTGGCGACCTCGTCCGGGGTGCCGAACAAGTGACCCCGCAAGGCGCGTTCGAACTGGGTGCGCTGGCGGTCGGACATCTCCCGGGCGAGGACCTGCTCCGGCGACTCCAGCGGCGGGAACTCGCCGTGCGTGCGGGAGTAGGCCGTCGCCCACGCCTCAGGGACGAGCAGCCGTCGGGCCCGCTCGGTGCTGTCGGCGACGGCGATGGACCGGGCGAGGACCACGTACGGCTCGGTGGCCTGCGCTGATGGCCGGAAGTCCGCTCGGTACTGCTCGACCGTGCGGATCATCCGGTCGTCTCCGTGGGCCGAAGCGACGACCAGCGGCAACCCGAACTCCGCTGCGGTGCTCGCGCCGGAACCGGTGGCGAGCAGGAACACCGGTAGATCCAGCCCTTCGGCCGGGACGGCGTGCACGCCAGCGCTTGGCTGCCCGTCCAGGTAAGTCAGCAGCTCCGCCAGTTGGTCGCTGAACTGGTCGGCTGCTTCCTTGCCTCGCCCCAGAGCGCGCCGGATGCCGTCGGTGAAGCCGACCGAGCGGCCCAGACCGACGTCGATGCGGTCCGGGAACAGCGAGCCGAGCACGCCGAACTGCTCGGCCACGACGAGCGGCTGGTGGTTGGGCAGCATGACGCCACCGGTGCCGACCCGGATCCGGCTGGTCGCAGCGGCGACGGCCGCTGCCAGGACGGTGGGCGCGGCCCCAGCGACACCGGGCACGCTGTGGTGCTCGGCCACCCAGAACCGGTGGTAGCCGAGGCCCTCGACCTGCTGGGCGAAGCGAACGGTGTCCCGCAACGCCTGCTGCGGACTCAGCCCCCGCCCGACGTGCGAGCGGTCCAGCACGGAAAGACCCAAGCTCACACCAAGGTCAACGCTCGTGGAGCCGCAAGATTCCGCTTACGGGAAGGCCTCCACGGCGGTCGCCCTGCTCGGTGCAGCGGCGGCAACACTGCGCGCACCCGCGGGTCACGGTGCGTTGGGGGTCAGGATCCAGAGGAACACGTAGAACAGGACCTGCGGGCCTGGCAGGACGCAGAAGACCACGAAAGCCAGGCCGACGCTCCAGCCGAACCGGTGGGCGGTCCCGCTGCACACGCCGGCGATCACGTGTCCATCGCGAGGACGTTCCAAACCGCTCATGGCCGCAGCCTGCGGCCCGGCGTTGCATCGCGCACGTCGAGTAGTCGTGGCACGTTGACCTGGTGGAGTTCGAGCAGGTCGCCCGTGAGCTGTACACCGCCGATCCGGCCGGGTTCATCCCCGAGCGCGACCGGGGGGCCGCAGCGGCCAAGGAGCGCGGCGACGATGGGCTTGCCGCTGCGCTCAAGAAGTTGCGCAAGCCCACTGCTGCTGCGTGGGCGGTGAACTTGTTGGCGGTCCGTGAGCCTGACGCGCTGTCGGTTCTGCTGGAGCTGGGGGAGCGGTTGCGGTCGGCTCAGCGTGAGTTGCGGGGTGACGACATCCGGGGCTTGGCTGGCGAGCGGGCCCGGATTCTGCGTGAGCTGACCGACCGTGCGGCTGCTCTTGCGGCGGAGTGCGGTCATTCGTTGACCGAATCGACTCGTCAGCAGGTGGAGCAGACTCTTACCGCTGCGCTCTCCGATCCGGTTGCGGGGCGCGAGGTTCTGGTGGGGACCTTGGTGAAACCCCTGGAGTACAGCGGGTTTGGGGTTGATGAGCTTGCTGTTGCTGCGATGCGGCGTAGTGCGGAGAAGGCCGAGTCATCGGTGAAGGGGCGTGCTCGGGTTTCCGAGCTTCGGGAGGAGCTTCGGCGTAGCGATGCGCAGCTTGGCGAAGCCGCGGACGCGTTGGAAGCCGCTGAGCGCGCGGAGCGCGAAGCTGAGGATCGGTGTGAGGAGCTTCGCGACGAGATCGAGGAGCTGCGGGAGCAGCTCGCGCAGCGGCGGGACGTGCTGGAGCGGGCGGAGGGTGAGCAGCGCGAGCTCCGACGCGGCGCGAAAGCCGCTCGGCAGCGCCGGGAGCGCGCGCAGCGCGAGCGGGACGCGGTAGCGGAGCGGCTGCGGAGCGCGGAAGCGCCGTGAGGCGCGGTGGGTCATCCGCGGAGCGGATGGCGGGTATGCGAAAAGTGCGCTTCTCCGGGGTGTGACGGCTGCTTATGGTCAAGCGCCGGAATTCGGCGGGAGATCTTCGCACCGCGGTCGGTTCCGGGCACGTTGGCCCTACTAGGACACCGCCGTCCGGGGGAACCGAATGAAGCCACCGAAGAGCATCCGTCGGATGCGCGTCCTGCTGCTCGTGATGTTGCTGCTCATCGGCATCGTCAACTACATCGACCGGAGCACGTTGGCCATCGCCAACCACAGCGTGCAGGACGAGTTCGGCATCGGCCCGACCGAGATGGGGCTGCTGTTATCGGTCTTCTCCTGGGCTTACGCCTTCGCTCAGCTGCCTGCGGGTGGGCTGCTCGACCGGTTCGGGCCGCGAAAGGTGCTCGGCGGCGGACTGCTGCTGTGGTCGGTCGCGCAGGCGTTCTGCGGGTTCGCCGCGAACTTCAAGCAGATGCTGTTCGGGCGCCTGTTCCTGGGAATCGGCGAGGCACCGGCATTCCCCGGTGGCGCCAAGGTCGTCGCCGACTGGTTCCCGCGCGAGTCGCGCGGGCTGCCGATCGGGCTGTTCAACACCGCTTCGACGCTGGCACCGGCCATCGCGCCGCCGCTGCTGACCTGGCTGATGCTCAGCTACGGGTGGCGGGCGATGTTCGTGGTGGCCGGGGTCGCCGGGATCGTGCTGGCGCTGATCTGGTTCGTCGTTTACCGGGATCGCAAACAGCTGTCCGCCGAACCCGAGCCCGCCCCGGAACCGGTGTCGCTGCGCGAATGGCTCGGCCTGCTGCGGCACCGCAGCACCTGGGGCATGATGATCGGCTTCTCCGGCGTCATCTACTCCATCTACCTCTACCTGACCTGGCTCCCGGCGTACCTGGAAGGCGAGCGCGGGCTGAGCGTGGCCGACACCGGCATGGCGCTCATCGTGCCCTACCTGGCCGGAACGCTGGGCATGCTCTCCGGTGGCGGTGTCGGCGATCTGCTGGTGCGGCGCGGGGTGTCGACCATGGTCGCGCGGAAGGTGCCGATCTGCGCCGGGCTGTTGCTCGGCGGGCTGTGCACCATCCCGGTGGCGCTCACCCCGAGCACCACGCTCGCGCTGGTGTGCATCTCCGCTTCGCAGTTCTTCATGAACAACGCCAGCGCCGGTGCCTGGTCGCTGGCCACCACCGTCGGCCCCGAGCGGATCACCGCGTCGCTGGGCAGCCTGCAGAACTTCGGCGGCTACTTCGGCGGTGCGTTCGCCCCGCTGATCACCGGGATCATCGTCGACCAGACCGGATCCTTCGTGCTCGCGTTGCTGGCGGCCAGCGGGATCGCCATCGTCGCCGCGCTCAGCTACGCGTTCCTGGTCGGCAAACCCGTCGGCATGCCCGAGGTCGAACCGAGTCGGTGACCCGAACTGTCCACATCAGACGTCAGGGTGAGGAGAAGCAGATGGTCGAAGCGAACCCGACCGATCCGGCGAAGGCCTTCCCGGACAAGCACATCCCACGTCCGCAGGTTCGCGACCTGCCGGAACCACCGGCCAAGCAGTGGCGGCTGATCGGTCCCGGCATCGTCGCCGCCGGGGTGGGGTTGGCCAGCGGTGAGTTCATCCTCTTCCCGTACATCACCTCGCAGGTCGGGCTGACCTTCGTGTGGGCCGGGATGCTCGGCCTGTTCACCCAGTACTTCCTGAACATGGAGATCGAGCGCTACACCCTGGCCACCGGGGAAACCGCGGTCACCGGCTTCAGCCGGCTGTGGAAGCACTGGGGCCTGGTGTTCGCGGTGATGGCCTACTTCGCGAACCTGTGGCCGGCCTGGGCGACCAGCTCGGCCACCCTGTTCACCTACGCCTTCGGCGGCGACGTCGCGGTGGTATCCGTGGTGATCCTCGTCGTCGTGGCGCTGATCCTCACCCTGGCGCCCGCGGTCTACACCGCGCTGGAACGGGCGCAGATGGTCAAGGTGGCCGCGATCCTGCTGCTCATCGTGATCGGCTCGGTGTTCGTCATCGGCGCCAACACCTGGAGCGCGCTGCCCTCGATCGTCACCGAACCGCGCTTCCCGGCCGCAGAACTGGGCTTCGCCGTGCTGATGGGCGCGCTGGCCTTCGCCGGTGCCGGTGGTGGCCAGAACCTGGTGCAGAGCAACTGGATCCGGGACAAGGGCTTCGGCATGGGCCGCTACGTGCCCAAGATCGTCTCGCCACTGACCGGGGAGTCCGAAGCGCGCGGCCAGGCCGGGTTCATCTTCCCGGCCACCGAGGAGAACCTGGGCCGCTGGCGGGCGTGGTGGCGCTTCGCCAACAAGGAGCAGGCGTGGACCTTCGTGGCCATCACGTTCCTGTCCATCATGTTCATGTCGCTGCTGGCGTACGCGACCGTCTTCGGCTCCGGCGAAGTGTCCAACGACGTGTCGTTCCTGCGCATCGAGGGCGAAGCGATGATGGCCGCGGCCGGAGGCTGGTTCGGCTACTTCTTCTGGATCGTCGGCGCGTTCTCGATGTTCGCCGCGGCGCTGGGCATCGTCGACTACACCAGCCGGCTGGCGGCCGACGTGCTGAAGACGACCTACTTCCCGAAGGTCTCGGAGAGCCAGCTCTACGCCGTGCTGGTGTGGGGTCTGGTGCTGATCGGCATCGTGGTGATCCTCGCCGGGCTCGGCCAGCCGCTGCTGCTGGCGACGATCGCGGCCTGCACGGGCGGGATGATGATGTTCATCTACTCCGGCCTGCTGATCGCGATCAACCGGAAGATGCTGCCCGGCCCGATCCGCATCCACGGCTACCGGATGGCGGCGCTGATCTGGTCGATCCTGCTGTTCGGCGTGCTCGCGGTGCTGACCGTGCACCAGCAGCTGGACAAGTTGTTCGGCTGACCGCGATCATCTGTCGGTTGCGGCGCACCGGACAGGTGGTGGCATGGACGACGCGGGGTGGTCGCGGTGAAGGCAGCGGAGGCGTACCGCTTCCGCATGGACTGGTTCATCAGCTTCGTCTCCGTGGTGGAGCACGGCGGGTTCTCGGCTGCGGCGCAGGCCCTGTACCGGTCGCAGTCGAGGATCAGCACCCACGTCGCAGAACTGGAACGCGCGCTGGGCGTGCGGTTGTTCGACCGCGCCTGCACCCCGGTCGAGCTCACCCCCGAGGGCCGCGAGCTGCTGCCGCATGCCCGCGGCATGCTGCAGCACCTCCAGGCGGCCAGCGACAACGCGTCGCACGCCGCACAGCGAGTGTGCGGGAAGGTGCGCCTGGGCGCATACCCCAGCGCGGCGGCGCACCTGTTCCCGTTCCTGCTGGAGCAGAGCGCGTTGCGGTACCCCGGTGTCGAGTTGGTGCCGTGGGAGGGCACGACGCTGGAGCTGGAGGCGGCGCTGCTCTCCGGCGACGTCGATCTCGCCGTCCGGCCGGTGCTGCCCGCGCCGACCAGTGACGCGTTCACCTGCCGGATGTTGTGGCAGGAACCGCTGGTGGCGGTCGTGCCTGATGAGGAGGCTCCGGCTGGCCCGCTGCGGCTGGCGGAGCTGGCGGGGCGGCCGCTGATCACGGTGGGGGACAACACCGCCCGCGGCAACGACAACGTCGAGACGGCGATGGCCTTCGAGCAGGCCGGTCTGGTGCCCGACGTCGTGTTCCGCACCAACCAACCGCAGACTCTGATCGCCCTGGCGCGCCGGGGAATCGCGGTCGGCGTGACCAACGCTCTGGCGATGCTGATGGCGAACACCGAAGGCGTCTGCGTCGTCCCGATCATCGACGCTACCCGGGGGCGTGAGGTCGCCTTGTGGTGGCGAACCGACAGAACTCCCACCCGGGCCAAGGAAGCGATCCACGCGCTCCTCGCGGAGGCACCGCTCCCGGCGATTCCCGCCGGGCCCTGACAGCGGGGCGGGAGGTCCCCAATTTCCCTAAAATTGGGGAATCTCGCACCGGGCGTGGGAAGCCTCCGGCCGCGTGGGTCGGAGGCTCCGCTGGGCCGGGGGTGCGAATGCTCCACGTGCCAGCGCGGAGCGCCCGGTCCGCAGCTTCAGGGTAACTCTCCCGCTGGCTTTCCCCAGCCCCCGCCGCCTGGGGTTTCGATGCGGATCCGGTCTCCTCTGCGCAGCGGCCAGGTGCCCTTGGCCGGGAGGTCCTGCTCGGTGCCGTCGGCGCGGATGAGGACGTTGCGGCCCACCGCGCCGGGGTGACCGCCCCGGGCGCCCGGAGGCGATTGGCTGCGGCGCTCGGACTGGATCGTCAGGGTGCAGTCGGCCAGGGCCTCGATCTCGCGCACTAGGCCTTCGCCACCGGGGTGGTGCCCCGCGCCGCCCGAGGACGGGCGCAGCTCGTAGCGCCAAACCCGCAGCGGGTAGCCGAGTTCCACCGCCTCGGCCGGGGTGTTCTGGGTGTTGGTCATGCCGGTGTGCACGCCGGACATGCCCGCCCGGACGGGGGTTCCGCCTTCGCCGCCGCCGAGCGTCTCGTAATAGCTGAACGCCGGGTTGCTGCCGCCGATGAGCAGGTTGTTCATGGTTCCCTGGCCAGCGGCCGGAACGCGGTCGGGGATCGCCTGAGCGAACGCGCCGAGCAGGACGTCCACGATGCGCTGGCTGGTCTCGACGTTGCCCGCCGCCGTCGGCGCCGGGAACGTCGGGTTGACCACGGTGCCCTCGGGCGCGGTCACGCGCAGCGCCCGGTAGCACCCGGCGTTGGGCGGCGCGTCGGGATCGGTGAGCATCCGCAGGACGAACATCGACGCCGACAGGGTCACCGCGAACACCGCGTTGCAGTTCACCGGGATCTGGCCGGCGGTGCCGTCGAAATCGATCGCCACCTCGTCACCGGCAACGGTCACCGCCGCCCGGATCGGCACGCCGTCGCCGATCTCCAGCACGTCCTCGTTGCGGTAGCAGCCGTCAGGGATCTCGCGGATCGCCGCGCGCACCCGGCGGTCGGAGTAGTCGCACACCGCAGACATCGCCGCGCGCAGCCGCTCCGAACCCATCCGGTCGGCGAGTTCCCGCATCCGCACCGCGCCGACGTGATTAGCCGCGAACTGGGCGCGCAGGTCACCACGCCGTTCGCCGGGCGTGCGTGAATTGGCTGCGATCAGCCGGACCACGTCCTCGCGTTCGCCGTCGGCGTCGGCGATGCGCACCGGTGGGATCCGCACGCCCTCCATCGCGATTTCGGTGGCCGACGCGGGCATCGAACCCGGCGCCGCCCCGCCGACGTCGGCGTGGTGAGCGCGGTTGGCCACGTAACCCAGCAGCCGGTCGCCGTCACCGACCGCCGCGACGATCGTCAGGTCCGGCAGGTGGGTCCCGCCCAGGTACGGGTCGTTGACGCACACCTGCGCACCCGGTTCGAGCTGACCGCAGGTGTCCAACACCGCGCGGACGCTGGCGGGCATCGCGCCGAGGTGCACCGGGATGTGCTCGGCCTGCGCCACCATCTCGCCGTCGGCGTCGAAAACCGCGGCCGAGCAGTCGGCACGCTCCTTGATGTTGGGGGAGTAGGCGGCGCGGCGCAGGGCCACGCCCATCTCGTCGGCGACCCCGGCCAGCGCGTGCCGGAAGACCTCGAGTTCCACCGCGGACAGTTCGGTCATGTCAACCGCACCACCAGGTTTTCCGCGTCGTCCACGACCGCCATCTCGCCATCGCCGAGCAGCGTCGTGGTGTCGGGCTGTTCGACCAGCGCCGGGCCGGTGATCTCGTCGCCCGGGCGCAGGCGGGCGCGCGGGACGACCTGGGCGCGCACCGTCCGGTCGCCGATGCCGATTTCGCGGTCCGTCTTGGGTTCTGGGCTGCCCTGGTCCCAGTTCCCCGGTGGGGCGGCGAGCACTGGTTCGCCTTGGGCGACGACGCGCAGCGTCACCACCTCGACCGGCTCGTCACGCATCTCGTAGCCGTAGGCCGCGCGGTGCGCGGTGTGCAGCAGCTCGGCGGCGTCGGTTTCGCCGGTCACGTCGATCCGCAGCTCGTGCGACTGGCCCGCGTAGCGCATGTCGGCCACTTTGGACAGTTCGATGCTGGTTGTCACACCTTGCTTCTCGAGCTCGTGGTGCGCTTCGTCGGCCAGTTCGTCCCAGAGCTTCGACAGGTCGTCCCCGGCGCTGGACAGCACGGTTCGCGAGGCCTCGAATCGGGGCGGGGCCAGCAGGAGGCCGAGCGCGCTGAGCACGCCTGGAGCGGGGGGAACGACGACGGCCGGGCAGCCCAGCTCGAGTGCGAGCGCCGTCGCGTGCAGCGGGCCTGCACCACCATAGGCGACCAGCGCTAGCCCGGACGGGTCGACACCACGCTCGGTGCTGACCCTCCGCAGCGCTCGTGCCATCGTTGCCCGGACCACCGCCAGCACGCCTGCGGCCGACTCCGGCAGCCCGGACAGCACGCGGTGTGCTGCGTCGGCGTCCAAGCGCAGGCCGCCGCCGAGTTCGCGGGCGGGATCCAGGTGCCCCAGCGCGCAGTGCGCATCGGTCACGGTCGGTTCCTGCCCGCCCGCTCCGTAGCAGGCGGGGCCGGGGTCTGCGCCCGCTGAACGCGGTCCTACCCGCAGCGCGCCACCGGTGTCCACCCAGGCGATCGAGCCGCCCCCGGCACCCACGGTGTGGATTCCGACTGCGGGAGTGCGGAACGGCAGTCCAGCGATCTCCGAGGCGGTGGAGACCTCGGGGTGCCCGTCGCGGATCAGGCAGACGTCGGTCGAGGTGCCGCCCATGTCGAAGGCGATCGCGTCGTCGAACCCGGCTGAGCGCGCCACCGCACCGGCCGCCACCACGCCGGCCGCCGGTCCGGACAGCAGGGTGTGCACGGGGGCGGTGGCGGCGAAGTCCACGCCCGCGGTGCCGCCGCTGGAGGTCATCACGGTGATCGTGGGATCGGGCAGGCGGGTTTCCAGGTTCGACAGGTAGCGGTGCATCACCGGCTCGATCGCCGCGTTGAGCACGCAGGTGGACGCCCGCTCGAACTCGCGGAACTCCGGCAGCAGCGTGCTGGAACGAGTGATCGACACACCCAGTTCGCCCAGCGCGGTGCACAACCGCCGCTCGTGGTCGTCGCACGCGTAGGAGAACAGCAGGCTCACCGCGATCGCCTCAGGTTCCAGTCGACGCATCGCGGCCACCGCGCGCTCGATCTCGTCGTCGGTGAGGGCGATGATCGGCTCGCCGTCCGGGCCCATCCGCTCCTCGACCGTGATCACCAGCTCCCGCGGGATGAGCGGCTCGGGTTTGGTGGCCGACAGGTCGTAGAGCGCGGGGCGGTTCTGCCGGGCGATCTGCAGCACGTCGGTGAAACCTGCGGTGGTGACGAACGCAGTGCGCGCGATCTTGCGCTCCAGCACGGCATTGGTCGCGGTGGTGCTGCCGTGCGGAAGCAGGCGCAGGGCGCCGTCCGGCAGGCTTTCCGCGACACCGCGTTGAACCCCTTCGGCGGGATCGGACGGGGTGGTGGGCACCTTCACGGCCTTCGGCCGGTGGCCGGGGGCGTGCAGGACGACGTCGGTGAACGTGCCTCCGACGTCCACCCCGGCACACGCCTCGAACTCGCCCGGCATCACGCCACCCGCCCAACAACCCCGGCCTCCGGCCGCCAGCGGCCGGGGCCGGCCGTTCCCCGGTCCGAACGCATACCTGAAGTCCACCGGTTCGAGGACGGTGGCGCAATTTCAGAACCTGTCCTGCTGAGAGCTGGTCGTGGGTGTGCAAGCACGCTTGTGCACCCACCGGCGGGGAACAAATGCTCTACCTCCGCGATGACTCGCGAGCGAGGCTGGGGGACGACCTGTACAGATGCGATTTCGAGGGGAAGCGACCAATGGCGCATGCCTTGTTCGCCGCGCACCTGCCCGCAAGCAACAAGAACCGGGACAGGTCTCGGAGCCGGCACCGGACACGCAGCCGGGGCAGCCGCATGACAGCCCACACGCACCGCTGAGAGGGGGAAACGGTCATGGTCAAGGGTTTGTTCGTCGCACACGGCCCCGCCGCCACCAACGACTGGGACCGCAACCGCAGCGACCGGGACCACTACCGCGGTCAGCGGTGGACGTCGCAGAAGCGCCACGGCAGGACGGACTACTCCGCAATGGGTCGCTGATCCACTGACCGGCGGCGGTGCCCACGCGGACGCCGCCGCCCACCACGTCTCATGAGTCTCATCGTTTCGTTGCTGGCCCGGCTGCGGGCCTTGCTGAGCGTTCCCGGGGCGGAAACTGATGCCCTCGTCGAACAGGCACCAGCGGTCGGCGTGCGGGAGATCTTCCGGAGGTTCTGGCCCTACGCCCGCCCGTACCGGCGTTGGTGGGCGTTTGTGGTGCTGCTCGTCCTGATTGGGCCGCTGCTGGACACCGCGACGATCTGGATGTTCAAGATCCTCGTCGACGACGTCCTGGTACCCCGCGACTTCGGGCTGTTCTTCGCCCTCGGCGGCGCCTACCTGGGAATCACGGTGCTGGCGGGGATCGTCGGCTTCACCGACGAGTACCTCTCCACCTGGGTCGCCGAGCGATTCCTGCTCGATCTGCGCACCGACCTGTTCGGACACCTGCACGGGCTGTCCATCGGGTTCCTGGACCGACGCAAGGTCGGAGACACGCTGTCCCGGCTCACCGGCGATGTCGGCGCCATCGAGAACCTGGTGCTGTCCGGGACCGTCCAGGCGCTTTCCTACCTGTTCAAGATCGTGCTGTTCACCGGTGCGCTGTTCGTGCTGAGCTGGCGGCTGGCCGTGGTCTCGCTGATCGCGGTACCGGCGTTCTGGCTGGCTGCGCGGTACTTCTCCCGCCGGATCAAAGCCGCGTCGCGCGAGAAGCGGCGGCGCAGCGGGACGATCGGCGCAGTCGCGGAAGAAAGTCTGAGCAACGCCGCACTGGTCAAGGCCTACGGACGCGAGCGCGCCGAAACCGAGCGGTTCCACCGGGAGAACCTGGGCAGCTTCGCCGCCGAGTTGGTCGCCACCCGGCTGCACGCGCTGTTCAGCCCGCTGGTGGACCTGCTCGAACTCGGCGGGGTGCTGCTGATCATCGGGCTCGGCACCTGGGAGCTGACCCAGGGCACGATCACCCTGGGCGGTCTGCTCGTATTCCTCGGCTATCTCAGCCAGCTCTACAGCCCGGTGCGCGGGTTCGGGCGGCTGACCAACACCGTCTACGCGGCCTCCGCCGGCGCCGAGCGAATCATCGAGCTGCTCGACCAGGTCCCCGACGTGCGGGATCCGGCCCACCCGCGCCACCTGGGCCGAGCACGGGGCGAGGTGGCCTTCGACGCGGTCAGCTTCCGGTACCAGAACACCGACCGGGACGCCATGCACCGCGTCAGCTTCGCCGTCCGGCCCGGTCAGGCGTTGGCCCTGGTGGGTGCCAGCGGATCGGGCAAGTCCACGGTCGGCAAGCTGCTGTTGCGCTTCTACGACCCGGATTCCGGCGCGGTGACCATCGACGGGCTGGACCTACGCGCGGTCGAGCAGCAGGAGGTGCGGCACAACATCTCGGTCGTGCTCCAGGACGTCCTCGTGGTAGACGCCAGCGTCCGGGACAACATCGCCTGGGGTCGTCCAGAAGCCACCGACCGAGAGGTCGTGCGGGCCGCCCACGCGGCTGACGCGCACGAGTTCATCACCGCGCTGCCTGACGGCTACCGCACGACGGTCGGGGCGCGCGGCAGCCTGCTCTCCGGCGGTCAGCGGCAGCGGATCGCCATCGCCCGCGCGATGCTGCGCGACGCCCCGATCCTGCTGCTCGACGAGCCCACCGTCGGCCTCGACGCGGCTTCCAGCGCGCGGGTGCTGGAACCGTTGCGGCGCCTGATGGTCGACCGCGCCTCCATCGTCATCGCGCACAACCTGATGACGGTGCGCGAGGCAGACCAGATCCTGCTGCTCGACGACGGCCGGATCGCCGAATCCGGCACGCACACCCAGCTGATGCGCCGCAACGGCCGCTACGCGTCGCTGTACCGGCTGCAGCAGGAGGAGACCGTGGTGCAGGAGCTGGCATGACCGCAGCAAAGCCGCTTGGCCGAGGGCAGGAGCTCGCGCCCGGATACCTGGTGATCGAGCACATCCGGCGAGGCGAGTCGTACGACACCTACGACGCCTGGAGTGTTCAGCGCTACAGCCGGTGCTTCGTCAAGGTGGTGCGGCCGGACTTCGCCGACGATCGCGAGATCGTTGAAAGTCTCGCGTTCGAGGGAAAATTGCTGTTGGCCTGCACCCACCCGTACATCGTTCGCGCCTACGAGATCGTGGCAGCGGCCGACGGATCTCCGGTGCTGATCATGGAGACGCTGGGCGGGGCGACCCTGGACAGTCTGCTGGACGACGGCAAGCGCAAGCTCACCGTCCACGAACTCGGCCACCTGGGCCAGCAGCTGTGCTCGGCGATCCGCTACCTGCACGACCGCGGGTACCTGCACCTGGACCTCAAACCGGGCAACATCATCGCCGAGTTCGGCCGAGCGCGAGTGCTCGACCTGGGGCTGGCCCGCCCGCCGGGGCCGAGGCGCGGCGGAGCTGGAACACCGCGCTGCATGGCGCCGGAACAGGCCCGAGGCGGCCTGGTCGGGCCACCGGCGGACGCCTGGGGGATCGGCCTCGTCCTGTACGAATCGGCCACCGGCATCCAGCCCTTCGACGTGCCGGAACCCGATGAGTACCCCCAGCTGACGACGACGGCACCACCCGTTCGATCAGCGCGGCGCTTGCCCAAACCGCTGGCCGACTCGATCGACGGCTGCCTCCACCCGCAACCCGACCAGCGCCCGACGTTGCAGCGCCTCCACGAGCTCCTCACCGAGGCGACCGGCGACGAGAGCCCGTGAATCGGGGCACTCGCGCACCTTCGGTTGGTTTGACGGGGTGTTGTGGGGTGTGGTCTGCTGGCGGGCAGCGTCGCGTGCCGGTGGCGGACAGCGTCAGGCATGGAGGCGTCGTTTCGAAAGGTCTTCAATGACCGTTCTTTTCAATCACACCATCGTCGCTGCGCGCGACAAGCAGGAATCCGCTTCGTTCTTTGCGGAGATGTTCGGCCTCTCGGTGGGCGAACCTGACGGTCCCTTCCACACAGTCGATCTGGGTGCAGGCGTAACGCTCCTGTTCGCCGAGCCGCCCATCGATTTCCCGCCGCAGCACTACGCCTTCCTCGTCACCGAGGAGGACTTCGACGGCATCTACGCCCGGGTCCTGTCGGCCGGACTCGAGCACTGGGCGGATCCGCAGCAGAAGTTCCCGAACCAGTACAACACCAACCACGGTGGTCGAGGGATTTACTTCTGCGATCCGTCAGGGCATTACCTGGAAGCGCTCACCCAGCCCTACGGCACGGATCAGCAGAACTGACCGAAGTGGACGCTCCGCCCGGTGCGTGCTGCCGGGCGGAGCGTCCCGGGCTACGGCGTTCTGGTCAAGAGCTCCATGACGTGCCCGTCGGGATCGTCGAAGTAGACGCCTCGGCCGCCCCAGCGGTGGTTGATCTCGCCGGGATTCTGGTGGCCCGGGTCGGCCCAGTAGGCGATCCGCGCGTCCCGGATCCGGCCGAAAGCTGCGTCGAACTTGGCTTCGTCGACCAGGAACGCGTAGTGCTGCGGCTGCACGTCAGACTGGGTCATGTAGTCCAGCGTGACCGAGTTGTCGAGTTCCACCGGCACGAACGGTCCGAACTCGGCACCGATCTCGACGCCGAGAATGTCGGCCAGGAACCGTGCGGATTCGTGCTTGTCCCGCGCTCCGACGATGGTGTGGTTCAGTTCGATTCCCATGATCACTCCCCGGCCGGTTGCGAAGTGTTCTGCGCGAAGGCCGGCGGCGCACCGATCGGGCTCAACTGGATTCCGGCCAACAGCCACCGGTCGCCGCGGCGAACCGCGATGTGGTGGAACGGAATTCGCCGTCAACAGTATTCCCGCGGTACGCCCCGCGTTGGGTGTGCACGCCGACGGAAATCGCGCAGTCGCCGTGGTCGCGCACCTCGGCGTCGTGCCAGTCGAGAGCCTCGGTGACCAGGTCCCCGGTGCGGTAGCGCGCCAACCACTGCTCGCGGTCCAGCACGAACTCCAGCGGCCCGACCAGCACGAAGTCTTCGGTGGTCAGCGCGGCGAGCGGCCTCGGCGAGGTTGATGTCGTGCGTCGGATGCGGTGCGCTGCCGAGCTGCTGCGAGGTCATGAGGAACGCGCGGTCGACGCCGCGGAATGCTTCATCGAGGCTGGCGGGGGCCTCGGCGTCCCTGTAGACCGCCTCGACACGGTCGGGAGTGCGGGCCTCGTCCGGCCGTCGTGTCATCGCTCGCACCGGGTGTCCGGCAGCTGCCAGTGCGCTGGTCACCTCCGAGTCGACGTTCCCGGTCGGTAGAACCCTCGACCGACTGCGCGCCGACGTCGTTGCGGAGTCGTGAGCAGTCGAGGTTGGGAACTCGGACCTACCGCTTGCGTTTCTGGTACGTGGTTCCTGGCTCAGCCTTGGGTCGTTACGCCAGCGGGCGTTCGGCGATGTGGTTCAGGAGGATTTCGGCGACTTGGGCGTCGGTGATCAGGGTGGTGACCACTCTGGAGCGCAGGACGGCGTCGATCGCTCGTGCTTTCGGTTCCGTGTAGCCCAGGGCGATTACCTCGGGGATCTGGCTGAGCTGTTCGTGCGGGATAGCGAGCACGTGGTAGGCCAGGCCCGTTGACATCGCATTGCCGTCCGCGTCGAAGAGGCGTGCGGCGATCTCCGCCATTGCGCCGCGGTCCTGGATCGCGTCCCGCTCCGGTTGGCTCAGGGCGTCGTAGACGGTGGATTCGTCGGGTCGCCAGGCGCCGATGCTGACCACTGCTTTGGTCAGGTGGCGGAACTGGTCGAAGGTTTCGGCGATGCCCGGTTGGTTGCGGAGTATTTCCGTGGTGCGGCGGTCCGGAAGCACCAGCGGTCCGTAGATCGGGTACGCGGAGCCGCCGGAGATGTCAGCCAGCCTGCCCACCGTCTCCACCGACCGGTCGCGCATGTCCATGCCCGCTTGCACCCCGCACAACTGCACGATTGGGCACTTCGGCAGCGTGCGGACCGCATCCGCCATGGCGTTGACCGACCGGGCCCAGGACAGGCCGATCACATCTTCGGTGGTGGCGGTCTCGGCCAGTAGATCTGCTGCCAGCGCGCCGATCCTCCGGCGCAGCTCGGGGCGTTCGGCCTTGGATTGCGCTCGATTGAGCACCAGAACCCGGCGCAGCCGGTAGCTGGTCCGCACCGCCTCCGACAGCTCGAGGTCGATCGGCACCGGAAGGTCGAACTCGACCCGGACCAGGCCCGTTTCCTGCGCTGCGGTGAGGATCCGGGCCACTTTGAACCGGCTGATCCCGAATTCCTGGGCGATCTCCAGCTTGGACCGGCCCTGGACGAAGAACCGGTGCGCGATGGATGCTGCCGTGGCCGTGTCGGTCAGCCTCGCGCGGATCTTTCGGGTGCTCATATGAGCATCCTAGAGAGGAAATGTTGACGGGATGTACGCAATCATCCTTCAATTCTCGGCGAGTTGCCGGAACGAACGGCCCACAGTGCTCATATGAGCGGGCCAGCGGAAGGGGTGTCATGCGCGCCGCGATCATCGATCAGCCCGGTTCGATCAGGGTGGGCGAGGTGCCGGACCCGAAACCCGGCGACGGACAGCTGGTGATCAAGGTCGGTGCGTGCGGCATCTGCGGCACCGACCTGCACATCGCCGACGGGCACTTCCCACCCACGCCCTACCCGATCGTGCCCGGCCACGAGTTCGCCGGTGAGGTCGTCGAGCTCGGCGCGGACGTGCCGGGCGGGTGGAAGATCGGTGACCGGGTCGCCGTCGACCCGTCGCTGTTCTGCGGCTACTGCACGCCGTGCCGCTCGGGCCACGGCAATCTCTGCGCGAACTGGAACGCCACCGGCGACACCGTCGACGGCGCCTTCGCCGAGTACGTGGCGATCCCCGCCAGCACCGCCTACCGGATGCCCGACTCCATGACCTGGCAGCAGGGCGCGCTGGTCGAGCCGGTGTCCTGCGCGGTGCACGGTGTGCGGCAGATCGGTGTTGAGGCGGGGGAGCGGTTCCTCGTGGTCGGCGCGGGCACGATGGGGCTGCTGATGCAGCAGCTGCTCCAGCGTGGCGGTGCCCAGGTGTCGGTGGTCGATCGCAACGCGGCACGCCTGGCGCGTGCCACGAAGCTCGGCGCGGTCGCGGTGAGCACCGACGTCGCCGAACTCGACCAGCGCTTCGACGCCGCCGTGGACTGCACCGGCGCCGCGCCCGCGATCGAGGCTGCTTTCGATTCGCTGCGACGCGGTGGCCGGCTGCTGGTGTTCGGCGTCGCCCCGGCCGAGGCGCGGATCTCCCTGTCGCCGTTCCGCATCTACAACGACGAGATCAAGATCGTCGGCTCGATGGCGGTGCTGCACAGCTACGGCGCAGCGCTGGGCCTGGTCGCGTCCGGTGCCATCGACACCGACGAGCTGCTCACCGACACGTTGCCGCTGGAGGAGTTCCCCGCCGCGCTGGATCTGATGCGCAGCGGCGCCGGGCTGAAGGTGCAGGTCCTGCCGGGAGGCGTTGATGAGAAGTAGAGCCAAGCTGGCCGTGCTCGCGGTCGTCGCCCTGCTGCTCAGCGGATGCGCGGGAGCCGGGGCGCTCGGCGCGGGCGGGCGGACGCTGGTCGTGGCGATCGTGTCCAACCCGCAGATGGAGGACGCCATCGCGTTGTCCGACCAGTTCGAGCGCGACAACCCGGGTATCAAGCTGAAGTTCGTGCAGCTGCCGGAGAACCAGGCGCGCGCGAAGATCACTGCCTCGACCGCCACCGAGGGCGGCGAGTTCGACGTGGTGATGATCAGCAACTACGAGACCCCGCAGTGGGCGGCGAACGGCTGGCTGGAGAACCTGCAGCCCTACATCGACGCCAGCCCGGGCTACGACGCGGAGGACTTCATCCCCAGCATCCGCGATTCGCTGTCCCACGACGGCTCGATGTACGCGGTGCCCTTCTACGGGGAATCGTCGTTCCTGGCCTACCGCAAGGACTTGTTCGCCAAGGCCGGGCTGACCATGCCGGAACGGCCCACCTGGGAGCAGATCGCCGATTTCGCCGCTCGTCTGGACGACAAGGAAGCGGGCGTGGCCGGGATCTGCCTGCGCGGCAAGCCGGGCTGGGGCGAGAGCCTGGCCCCGTTCAGCACCGTGGCGAACACCTTCGGCGCCCGCTGGTTCGACGAGAACTGGAACGCGCAGCTGACCTCGCCGGAGTTCCGCGCCGCCGCCCAGTTCTACGTCGACCTGGTGCGCCAGCACGGTGAGGTCGGTGCGTCCAGCGCTGGCTTCACCGAGTGCGGCACTCGATACGGCCAGGGCGAAGCGGCGATGTGGTACGACGCGACGGTCATGGCCGGCACCAACGAGGACCCGGACAGCAGCGAGGTCGTCGGCAAGTCCGGTTACGTGCCCGCTCCGGTGTCGCGCACCGAGACCAGCGGCTGGCTCTACACCTGGTCGCTGGCCATGCCGAAGGTCGCCCAGGACAAGGACGCAGCTTGGCGGTTCATGCGTTGGATGACCGACAAGGACTTCGTGCGCACCGTGGGCACCAAGTTCGGCTGGAACCGGGTGCCACCGGGCTGCCGCCGGTCGACCTACGATATCCCGGAGTACCGGGAAGCCGCGCACGCCTACGCCTCGGCCACGCTGGCCGGGATCGACAACGCGAACCAGCCCAACACCATGCTGAACCCGGTGCCCTACCCGGGCATCCAGTTCGTCGGGATCCCGGAGTTCCAGGACCTCGGGACCCGGGTCAGCCAGCAGCTCTCGGCGGCCATCGCCGGGCAGATCTCGGTCGACGAAGCCCTGCAGCAGTCCCAGGAATACGCCGAATCCGTCGGTGCGGCATACCGGGAGACCAGATGACGCAGACGGCCACCACAACAACCGCAGTCGACCGGTCGGCGACCCGCAGACGCGCTGGGAAGTGGTCGCGCGAAGCCTGGCTGCGCCGCGCGCCGCTGATGCCCGCGCTGCTGTTCACCATCCTGGTCACCCAGATCCCGTTCCTGCTCACGGTGTTCTACTCGTTCCAGTCCTGGAACCTGGTGCGCCCGGGCTCTCGCCACTTCGTCGGTCTGCGCAACTACATCGACGTGTTCGCCGACAGCCAGTTCCGCGGAGCGATGTTCAACACCGTTCTGCTGACCGTGGTGTGCGTGCTGGTGGCGATGCTGCTGGGCCTCGGCTTGGCACTGCTGCTGGACCGGCAGTTCCTGGGACGCAGCGTGGTGCGAACGCTGCTGATCACGCCGTTCCTCATCCTGCCAGCTGCTGGCGCTCTGCTGTGGAAGACGACGATGTTCGACCCGACCTACGGGTTGTTGAACTTCGTGTTCGGCACCGAGATCGACTGGTTGTCGGAGTTCCCGCTGGCGTCGGTGATGGCGCAGATCATCTGGCAGTGGACGCCGTTCATGATGCTGCTGATCCTGGCCGGTTTGCAGGGCCAGTCCAAGGAGGTGCTGGAGGCCGCGGCGGTCGACGGGGCGGGCCGGTGGCGGACCTTCGCCTCGATCACCCTGCCGCAGCTGGGGCGATACCTGCAGCTGGCCGCGCTGCTCGGCGCGATCTACATCGTGAACAGCTTCGACGCGATCTACCTGATGACGCAGGGCGGCCCCGGCACCGCTAGCACCAACCTGCCGTTCTACATCTACCAGCGGGCCTTCGAGGGCTTCGACATCGGCCAGTCCTCGGCGATGGGCGTGATCGTGGTCGTGCTGACCTTGATCGTGGCGACCTTCGCGCTGCGCCTGATGTTCCGGACCTTCGGCGTGAGCGAGGTGCGATGATGCGGACTGGCAACCCACTCGGCCGCTGGGCGCTGACCGCGTTGACCTGGCTGATCGCGATCCTGTTCGTGTTCCCCGTGTTGTGGATGGTGCTGACCTCGTTCAAGCAGGAGAACGATGCCTACACCAACCCGCCGAAGGTCTTGTTCACCCCGACGCTGGAGCAGTTCGCCGGCGTCCTGGAGCGCGGATTCCTCCCGTACTTGGCGAACTCGGCGTTCGTCACGGTGGTGTCCACGCTGCTCGTGTTGCTGCTGGCGGTGCCTGCGGCGTACGTGCTGTCCATCTCCGCAGTGCCAGGGACCCGGGACGCGCTGGGGTTCTTCTTGTCCACGAAGATGCTGCCGATCGTCGCGGCGATCATCCCCCTGTACGTGATCTCGCAGAACCTCAAGATGCTGGACAACGTCTGGGCGCTGGTAGTCCTGTACACGGCGATGAACCTTCCGCTGGCGATCTGGATGATGCGCTCGTTCTTCCTGGAAGTGCCCAAGGAGATGGTGGAGGCGGGGCGCATCGACGGGGCGAAGCTGCCGACCCTGTTGTTCCGGGTGGTGCTTCCGGTGGTGGCGCCTGGCATCGCTGCTACGGCGCTGATCTGCGTGATCTTCTCCTGGACGGAGTTCTTCTACGCGGTCAACCTGACTGCTGCTCAGGCCGGGACCGTTCCCGTCTTCCTGGTCGGGTTCATCACCAGTGAGGGCCTTTACTGGGCGCAGCTCAGCGCCGCCGCCTTCTTGGCTTCTCTGCCGGTGATGATCATTGGTTGGGCTGCTCAGAACCACCTCGTTCGTGGTCTGTCCATGGGGGCGGTCAAGTAGTCCGCCGAGGCTCTATCCGTGGAGTTCCGTTGCAGTGCCCGCCCGGAGTTCGTCCGGGCGGGCACTGCTCCTATCGGCCGGGATCGGAGCTCGTCCTTCTCGAGGATGTTGCTCCGTTTCCTGCGGGGCGGCTTGGGTTTCCACTCTTGAGTTTTCAAGGTGCTTGGGACTTGTGGAGGTTCCGTTGTTGGTGGGGTCATCCCCGTGATTTCGTGGATTGTGGGGGCTGTGGCTGGAAGTCAAGCCCGGCCTTGCGGCCGCCCCTCCGGGTTTGCAGGCTTGACATCCAGCCACAGCCCCGGTTTGGCTTTTTGTCACGGGGATGACCCGGTGTGGGATGGACTTCCGTTTCTCGGAGCCGTTGAGGTGGTCGCGGGGTGGCGGCTGGTGATGGGTTCCGTGGGGGTGGTTCCGTGCATCTCCGGGGTTCTTTTCGCGGTTGTCTGGCGGGTTGGCTTTGGGGCTTGCCGGTGGTGGGTGTTTGACGCCTTCGGCGTGTTGTGGGTTGCTTTGGTTGGTCCGTGTGCGGTGGTTTTCTTTTTCTGGGCGTTGTAGTCGATGGAATCTCGCCTGCTCGGTGGCGTGCGAGTTCAGGTAGTGCGCGCAGGCAGCGGGAGATGATCGAGGCGTGCTTCAGCTTGAGTGCGCCCTCCGTGTAAGACGCCATCGAGCCCACCCGCGACCCGGCAGCACACGGCGGGCCACCAACGGGCCCGGGTGCGGCCGAGGACACGAGCGCACTGGCATCGGGCGCCGTGTTCGGGATGGTCAGCAACGGTGTCATGCATCCAATTGTGCCGACGTTCCGAACAAGAATTCGACCGAATTTCGGTCGCACGATCAGGTGATCATCGCGGTGTAAAAATACGAAAATCGTTATGGAATAAAGTGAATCTCGTTCAAGAGAATTGGACTCGGTCAGTTGCCGTAGTAGTTGTCAGGGCTGGCGGAGCTCCGGGCCTGGCTGCCCGCTGACTTCAGCTGTTCGTCGCCCGACCCGTCCGATCGCAGGTCGATCCACTTGGACTGCGCTACGACCACGTAGCGGTGGTCCTGGCCGATGTACTGCCACTCGTCCGCGGCGTCGGTGTCGCCGTCGCACACCCCTGATCCGGGGCCGGAGTTCGGGTCCCAGCAGCCGAGGTGCATGAAGTTCTTGGCATCGAAGTCGTTGTAGACGGTGTCTGCGGTGGCGTAGTCGGCGAACGGGTAGACCCATACCGTCGTAAGGATTTCCGAGTCGTCGTCGACGAAGTTGGCCACCAGCATCTCCGAGCAGCCGTTGCTGGTCAGCACTGACGCCACCTCGTCGGAGGCGTAATCGGTGCACGACCTCGTGGAGCCCGCCTCGTACCGGTGATGTCTGCCGCTGTCGTCGGTGAAGTCGTCCGGCATGAACGCGTCCAGCGTGAACGGGGTTTGGTCGGTTGATGCGTCGTCGAGGGTTTCCTCGTCGGTGGTGGTCGTTTCCTCGGTCGTCGTCTCCTCCTCGGAGGACGACGTTTCGGTGTCGTAGTAGTCCGAAGTGGATGTGTCGGTTTCGGACTCGGCCGATGTGGTCGGCGTCGGGTCGCTCGTGCCGGAACTGCTGTCGATCGCGGCGAGCGTGATCAGCACGCCCAGCGCGCAGGCGCCGAGTGCCCAGCCGAGAGCGGGGAGCCAAGACGGTTTGGTCGGCGGGGGACTTGGTGGTTGCGCAGGAGGCTGGCCGGCTTGCGGGTCGACCCTGGTCGCGGCGAGGGCGGCCGTCCGGTGTTCGGCGATCATCGTGATGATCCCCGCCGGAAGCCACTGGGTGTCACCCTTCAGCGCGGCTAGCGAGTCGAGCAGGTCCGGTACCTTCGGGCGGGCTTCCGGGGCCTTGGCCAAGCACGCGGCGATGAGCTCGGTCAGTTCACCGGGCAGCTCGGTGAGGCCTGATAGGTCCGGCTCTTCGTGCACGACGCGGTACAGGATGGCCTGCGGTTGGCCGGTGCCGAACGGGCTGTGGCCGGTTGCGGCGAACACCAGCAGCGCGCCCTGGGAGAACACGTCGCCCGGTGCGCCGACTTGGGCGCCCGTTGCTTGTTCCGGGGACATGAACGGGGGTGTTCCGAGGATGTCCACGGTGTGGGTTTCGTCCATCGCTCGGGCGATGCCGAAATCGATCATTCGCGGGCCGTCTTCGGCCAGGATCACGTTGCCGGGTTTGAGGTCGCGGTGCACCACGCCGCTGGCGTGAATCGCTCCGAGCCCTTCGGCCAGACCTGCTCCGAGAGCGCCGATCGCGCTCGGCGGAAGGGGCCCTGCTGCTGCACGGCTTCGTACAGGGTGGGGCCGGAGATGTAGGCCGTGACCAGCCACGGCGGATCGGCATCGGGGTCGGCGTCGACCACCGGGGCGGTGTAGAAGCCCGCCACGGCACGTGCAGCGGTGACCTCTCGCGCGAACCGCCGCCGGAAGTCCGCATCGTCGGCGAGCTCGGGCCGGACCACCTTGACCGCGACCAGCCGACCACCCCGGGACACGCCGAGGTACACCTGACCCATCCCGCCGCGTCCCAGCCGGTTCCGCAAACGGTATGGCCCGATCTCGCGCGGATCGTCCGGCAGCAAGGGCCTCAGCAAGGAATTGCCTCCCCCATGGCGGTGCATCCCCACGATGCGATCGTCCTGATCATGTCACCCGAAATCCGCTGGCTGCCAGCATTTCGCCGAATTCCCACGAACGAACGCCGCGACAATTCCGGAGCGATCGGGGAAGGGGAGAAAGCTGCTCCGAATCATCAGTGGTCTTGCTGATTTTCGAGCGAACCTCGGTGCAGAGCTTGATTGAGGTGGCACCGTGAGGTGGAGCGATACTCGGGTGATGGCGATGCGAGATCTTCCCGATGACGTGATCGTTCGTGCGCTCGAGGAGGGGGACTGGCCCGCTGTGCGGCGGATCTACGGCGAGGGCATCGCTACCGGTGATGCCACCTTCGAAACCGAGGTGCCGAGGCGTGCGGCGCTGGAGGCGAAGTGGATTGCCCACCACCGGTGGGTTGCCGTGGTGGACGGCGAGGTCGCTGGTTGGGCCGCCATGACGCCGGTCTCCGGTCGGGAGTGCTACGCCGGGGTGGCCGAGACTTCGCTCTACGTCGGTGATGGCTTCCGCGGACGCGGTGTGGGCAAGGTGCTGGTGCGCAAGCAGGTCGCCGCTGCCGACGTCGGTGGGCTGTGGACGTTGCAGACCTCGATCTTCCCGGAGAACCGCGCCAGCCTCGCCCTGCACCACGCGGCCGGATTTCGCACCATCGGCATCCGGGAGCGCATCGCTCAGCACCACGGCGTCTGGCGCGACACCGTCTTCCTGGAGCGCCGTCGCGCCCTCGACTGACAGAGATCGGGCAATGCTTGTCAGTGGGTGTTCGTAGCGTCGTGCGCGTGCATCTGGGTGAGTTGAGCGACGAGGTCGAAGCCGTGTCCGAGCGCTACGCGAGCAAGTTCGGCGTTGAGCGGAGCGCGACGTGGCACCTGTTGAAGCTGAACGAAGAGGTCGGTGAGCTGACGCAGGCGTTCCTGATGATGACCGGGCAAGCGCGGGGCAAGGGGAAGGACGCGGCCGAACTGGCCGGCGACTTCCGCGCCGAGCTGGCCGACGTCGCGTGCCAGGTGTTGCTGCTGGCCCGGCACCACGGGATCGACCTGGAGTCGGCGGTGGCCGACAAGTGGCTGGTGTGGAGCCCGACGCGTCACTCCGGGTGACCTGGGGTCGCTCGGCCGGTCGGCGGTGCCGAGTCGCCGGATTGCCGCCTGGTTGCGCGCATTCGTGCGCGGAGTGGCGATCGTCACGGTCTTCAGCGGCTCAGTGGGGACAAAGGTCCTGGCCACGGAGCGTGGTTGTTCGGCATGCTGACTGTAGTCGCCCAGTCCTGGTCGGGGCAGTCCGAGCGATTTCCGTGCCTTTCTGCGAGGAGTACGACCATGTATGACACCCGGTTCGAGGCGTCCGCAACTACTGGTGTCGCGGAGGCCGAGGAGACGATCCGGACGCTGCTGGAGTCCGTGCCGACCACTCAGGTCGTTCCGGCACCGCGCGGCACCGACGAGTCGAGCGGGCGGCCCCGGTTGGTCATCAACCGGGGACCGGACGCGGGCACCGGCTTCGCGCTCGATGGACCGCGCATCACGATCGGGCGAGATCGGGACTGCGACATCGTGGTCGAGGACATGACCGTGTCGCGCGTACACGCCGAGCTGCGGTTACGGAACGGCCAGTACGTCGTGGTGGACGGCGGTTCGCTCAACGGCACCTATCTGAACCGGCGTCCGGTGGACATCGCTGAGCTCGGTGATGGTGACGAGCTGTGGATCGGCAAGGCCCGCTTCACCTTCCGCACCGGCGGCTGAGGCCGACCGCTCCTACAGTGGGGATGTGGACGGGACCGCTGTGACCACCGTTTTCCTGGTCGACGACCACGAGGTCGTGCGGCTGGGACTGGTCGACCTGCTCGACTCCGAGGAAGACCTGTCGGTGGTCGGGCAGGCCGCTTCGGTCGGCGAGGCGCTGGCCCGCATCCCCGCGATCGGCCCCGACGTGGCGGTGTTGGACGTTCGGCTGCCGGACGGCAACGGGGTGGAGCTGTGCCGGGAACTGCGGTCCCGCGTTCCGGGGCTGCAGTGCCTCATGCTGACCTCCTTCACGGACAAGCAGGCCATGCTCGACGCGATGCTGGCCGGGGCTGCGGGCTACGTCGTGAAGAACATCAAGGGCATGGAGCTGGCCTCGGCCGTGCGCCGGGTCGGGGCGGGCAAGCCGTTGCTCGGTGAGCAGGAAACCGCTGCGCTGGTGAACAAGTTGCGCGCGGAACTGGACGGCACCTCGAAGCTGCCGGACCTGACCGGGCAAGAGAGGATCCTGCTGGACTGCATCCGGCAGGGGATGACGAACCGGCAGATCGCAGACCGGATGTTCCTGGCCGAGAAGACCGTCAAGAACTACGTTTCGCGGCTGCTGAGCAAGCTCGGTCTGCAGAGCCGCACCCAGGCGGCGGTGCTGGCCACCCGACTGCGCCACCCGGAATCGTGAAGCGCTCGCCGGGCCGCGCGCGGCCTGTCAGAGTGGGGTCGTGAGCAGGGCTGACTCACCTGGGCCGGAGGAATTGCGGGAGGGGACCGCGTCATCTGTGGTGGGCGCCCTTTCCCGGTTGCGGCTCAAAGAGCTGCTGTCCCAGGTGCAGGCGCGCATCGAGGAGATCGTCGGCCTGCGGGACCAGATGGACGTCCTGCTGGAGGCCGTGTTCGCCATCTCCTCGGAACTCGAACTGGACTCCGTGCTGCGGCGCATCGTGCGCACCGCCATCGATCTCGTCGACGCCCGCTACGGCGCGATCGGGGTACTGGCGCCCGACGGCACGCTCAGCAGGTTCATGTACGACGGCATCGACGAGGAGACCACCCGTCGAATCGGGCATCTGCCCACCGGGCGCGGGGTGCTGGGGGTGGTCATCGAGGCGGACAAACTGCTGCGGCTGGACGACATCTCCGAGCACCCGGCTTCGGTGGGTTTCCCCGCGCACCACCCGCCGATGCGCACGTTCCTCGGGGTGCCGATCCGGGCTCGGCAGGAGGTTTTCGGCAGGTTGTACCTGACCGAGAAGCTCGGTGGTGGCGCATTCACCGAGGACGACGAGGTCGTGCTGCAGGCGTTGGCCGGCGCGGCCGGTATCGCGGTCGACAACGCCCGGTTGTTCGAGGAAGTCCGCCGCCGCGAGCGCTGGCTGGATGCCACTGGTGAGATCACCGCGGAGCTGCTGGCGGGCACCGATCCGATAGACGCGCTCCAGGTGATCGCCGAGCGCGCGTCTGAGCTGACGCAGGCCGACTACGCGCTGCTCGCGGTGCCCGCGCGCGGCGACGACGTCGAGATCGAGGAGCTGACGGTGACGGTCTCGGCCGGTGCTGGCGTCGAAGACCTGGTGGGGCGGTCGATCCCGGTCGAGGGTTCGGTGGCGGGGCAGGTGTTCCGGGAACGGGTGCCGCGCAACGTCCCCAACCTGTCCACGGTCGAGGGTGCCGCGGTCGAGCTCGGACCGGCGCTCGCGGTGCCGATGCGGGCGGAAGGCACCATCTCCGGCGTGCTGCTGGCCGTGCGGCGGGCAGGGGCCAAGGGGTTCGACGAGGAGAAGCTGCTGGTGGTGTCGTCGTTCGCCGACCAGGCTGCGTTGGCATTGCGGTGGGCCGAGGCGCAGGCCGCGCGCCGCGAGCTGGACGTGCTGGCCGACCGGGATCGCATTGCCCGCGAACTGCACGACCACGTCATCCAGCGGCTGTTCGCCATAGGCATGGCCATGCAGGGCACCCAGCGCCGGGCGTCGCGCACAACCGGCGTCGCGGACCGGTTGACCGAGCACATCGACCAGCTGCACGAGGTGATCCAGGACCTCCGCGCCAGCATCTTCGACCTGCAGGTCGCCGCCGAACACCCGAGCGGGTTCCGCAACCGGGTGCAGCGCGTGGTCACCGACGTGGTGGGCGACAACCCGATCCGGATCACCATGCGGATGTCCGGACCGCTGGACGTGCTGCCGTCGCGGCTGGCCGAGCACGCCGAGTCGGTGGTGCTGGAAGCGGTGAGCAACACCGTCCGGCACGCCCAGGCCTCGGAGCTGTCGGTGACGATCTCGCTGGACGACGACCTGACCATCGACGTCACCGACAACGGGATCGGCATCCAGAGCACGGTCGCGCACAGCGGCCTGCACAACCTGGCCGAGCGAGCGGTGCAGATGGGTGGCCGGTGCACGGTGGAGCGGTTGCCGACCGGCGGGACCAGGGTGCTGTGGACGGCTCCGCTCAGCGCTTCACCCGCATGAGCCGCAGCCGAAAACCGTTGTCCCCCGGGCCGTGGGCCGTGTCATGATCCGATGTGTGTCCGCATCGCGTGCTGAACTGCTGCGCTGGCAGTTCGACCTGACCTGGTCGCTGTTCGAAGTCCACCTCGCCGAGCTGAAGCCCGGGGACTTCCGGTGGGAGCCCGCCGAGGTCTGCTGGACGGTGCGGCGCGGTGCCGATGGCGGCTGGGAACCGGATTTCGCCGAGGTCGAGCCAGATCCGATCCCGGTTCCCACGATCGCCTGGATCACCTGGCATCTCGGCTGGTGGTGGACGGTGACCATCGATCACGCGCAGGGCAGGCCGCCGACCGAGCGCACCGACGTCCGGTGGCCCGGTGACGAAGCCGCAGTCGAGTGGTTGCGCGGACTGCACGACGAGTGGTCTTCGGTGCTGGACCGGCTGACCGACGTGGAGCTGGACGGCCCCGCGCCATTCCCGTGGCCGGGCGACCCGGACAAGACCGTGGCGCACATGGTGGCCTGGGTGAACGCCGAGCTGATGAAGAACGTCGCCGAGATCGGGCAGCTCCGCCTGATGCGAGCCGTCGGCTAGCTCGCCGCATCACCTGGCGTCGGTCACCCTGGGAGAGGACACCGTCCTCGTTTAGGAGCAGCCATGAGCTCGGCAACCGAGCGCGACGTCGATCCGACCTTCTACCGCAGCCCGGGTGAAGCCATCGCTGCCCCGGCGGAGCGCCTGGCCTACGTCGTCGCCTTCGACCGGACCGCCGAGCGACCAGATGCCCTCACCGCGATAGACACCGATCCGGAATCGGCGACCTTCGGTGAAGTGGTCGGCTGGGTCGACCTGCCGACCCGCGGTGACGAGCTGCACCACTTCGGGTGGAACGCCTGCAGCAGCGCCTTCGCGCACGCCGGTCACCACACCAGCGGCCTGCAACGCCGCTACCTGCTGCTGCCCGGAATCCGCTCGTCGAAACTGCACGTCTTCGACACCCACCCGGATCCCCGCCACCCGAAGCTCGTGCGGACCGTGGCGGCCGAGGAGCTCGCGGCCAAGGCGGGCTACTCCAGGCCGCACACCCTGCACTGCGGACCGGACGGGATCTACCTGTCCTGCCTCGGTGCCGCCGACGGAGCCGACGGTCCGGGCGGCATCGCGGTGCTCGACCACGACACCTTCGACGTGGTGCGCGCCTGGGAGGTCGACCGGGGGCCGCAGCGCCTGGCCTACGACGTCTGGTGGCACCTCAACCGGAACACGATGATCACCAGTGAATGGGGCACGCCGTCGATGTTGGAGAACGGCCTCGACCCCGACCTGCTGCTGCGCAACGAGTACGGGCACGCCCTGCACTTCTGGGACTTGGCCGAGGGACGGCACGTCCAGCGCGTCGACCTCGGAGCGCAGCACCAGATGGTCCTCGAACTGCGGCCTTCGCACGACCCGAACGCCACCTGGGGGTTCGCCGGCGTGGTCGTCAGCACCGAGGACCTGTCGGCGTCGGTGTGGCGGTGGTTCCGGGCCGACGACGAGTGGCGGGCGGAGAAGGTGATCACCGTTCCCGCTGAACCGGCACCGGCCGACCAGCTACCGCCCGCGCTGCGGCCCTTCGGCGCGGTTCCCCCGTTGGTGACCGACATCAACCTGTCCGTGGACGACCGGTTCCTGTACGTGTCGTGCTGGGGGACCGGTGAGCTCAAGCAGTTCGACGTCACCGACCCGGCGCATCCGCGCGAGACCGGATCGGTCCGCCTCGGCGGCATCACCGCTCGCGCCGCGCACCCGGCTGCTCCTGCCGAGCCGCTGACGGGCGGGTCGCAGATGGTGGAGGTCAGCCGGGACGGGCGCCGCATCTACCTGACGAACTCGCTGTACGGCGCGTGGGACGACCAGTTCTACCCCGACGGTGTGGGCGCCTGGCTGGCCAAGCTCGACACCGACCCGGGCGCCGGAGGCCTGACCGTCGACGAGGCGTTCTTCCCGCACGGGGAGCAGTTCCGCGGGTTGCGCGTGCATCAGGTGCGGCTCGAAGGCGGTGACGCCTCCTCGGATTCGTACTGCTACCCGTGATTCAACGGTTCCAGCGGTCGGACGCGCTCGATCTCGGGCGCGTGCCGAGCGGTCGGGATCTGCGGCTCCGGCTGCTCGTGCGAGCGGGTCGCCGCCAAGCCCCATGCGGTACCGACGACCGCCACCCCCGCGAGCACGCCCAGCCTGACCAGGTCGGCTGAACCCTCCCAGATCAGGTCGCCGCGCGCGTGGATCACGAAGCTGTTCAACATCATCCAGCACAGCAGTGCTGTCATCAGCGCGCCGGGCATGCTCCGGATCGCGCACGCGTAGCCGAAGACGACGAGGCACAGCACGGCCAGCGCCGCGGTCGGCTGGCCCGACCACCAGGACGCCGCACTGGCGAGCACCATCCCGGCGACCGCCACGAAGAACCCCACCGCGGAGGCCGTTGCGGCCCCGGCGACGGGCGGGCTGGATTCACGCATCGCCACCGCCTCCTGCGGCAGGTGCCTCACCGCCACCTGGTCAGTCCGCGCAACGTCAACGCCACGCCCAGGAAGATCGCGATCAAACCGACGGTCCACAACAGGTGCGCCATCCGAGACGCCTCCTCGGGCAGATCCGCTGCTGACTCCTCCAGTAGACGCCGCCGGGGTGAACTCGGGCACTCGGCTTGACGGAATCCGTACGAGGACCGCACCGGGCCGGACGCGGTGTTGACGCTGCGTCCGAAAAACCTTTGCAGTAATCGATAAAATCGGTTTCGTGGAGAACGCGAGCACCAGCCGGGTGGCGGCGGAGATCTTCGGCGAACACGGGGTCGACTTCTGCGGCGCTCAGCGGGGGAGGGGCTGGACCAACCACACCTGGCTCGCCGACGACGTCGTCATCCGCGTCGCGACCGAGCCTGGCACGGGGGACCTGCTCCGAGAGCTGAAGCTGGTCGAACTGCTCCCGGAGGAAGTCGGGTACCCGGCGGTGCTCGACGCCGGCGTGCGCGACGGACACGAATGGGTGCTCACCAGGCGAGTGGTCGGGGAGAACCTGGACGAGATCTGGTCGTCGCTGGACGATGCGGCCCGCTCGCGAGCGGTCGAGCAGATGTGGGAGCGCGCCCGCCACGTCCACGACGTCGACGTGGTCGCAGCTTCCCCGCACGCCCGCAGCCGCTCGCCGTTCTTCCCGGACAACCCGGCAGCGCTAGAGGCATCGCTCGATCGGATCGTCGCGGCTGGTGCGCTCATCGAGCGTCAAACGCGCGGTCTCCAACAGGCACTCGAGCGGTTTTGGGATGAGATCCCGAAGGCGCCGCACGCGCTGAACCACGGCGACCTGTGCGCGCCGAACACGCTTTGGCACGAAGGATCGGTCGCTGCGCTGCTCGACTTCGAGTTCGCCGTGATCGCTCCCATCGCGATCGACCTCAACGAGATGGTCAAGATCGCGTTCGGCCCGGGAGACCCTGCAGAGCGCAAGCCGTTGCAGCCGGTGATGCGCGACATCGCCGAATCCGCACTGGCACAGGCGGGCGGACCGGACGTGCTGATCGGCTACTCGATCATGCTCGAAACCTGGATGCTGGAGCAGGAACTCGCCGCGCCGGAGCCGGACGAAGCCGACCGCGCCAACGCGATATCAATGCTCACCGCGTTCGCCGAGGGCGACGGCGGTCACTTGGCCCCGCTCCTTCGCTGCCCCAAAGCAGGTAGTGCCGTTCTCGCGAGCGAGAACGCGGCCAAGTGAGGTGCAGTGCTTGGCAAGTTGATCGAGATGCATCGGTGCTCAAGATGATCACGTTCTTCGGGTATCCACTGTGGAACGCCAGCGGCGGATGCGGCGCGTGAGGCTGCGGCCGAGGTTGTAGAGCACCAGCGTGATCCCGGCCCACGGCAGCACCAGCAGGAACATCCGCATGACGCCGACGACGGCCGTCGCCGCCTCACCCGCTCGGATCGCACTGCCCACGCCGTGCCAGTGCGCCCCCAGCGCTTCCCACACCACGGGCAGCACGCTCGGCGCGAGCAGCAGGAATCCGATGATCCAGTAAGCCAGGCACGGGATCACCAGCACCACCCAAGCCGTGATCACCCACCGTGCCCACGGTTTCAGCTCCCGGACGCGGGGGTGCGGCGGACGCCCCGGCAGCATGCTGCGCAGGACCGGCCCCATCCGGTCGAATAGGTCCGGGACGCCGACCAGATCGCTGAGGATGTAGTAGCCGTCCAGCCGGACCGACGGCACGAACTGCCAGACCGTCGACACCTGCCAGGCCACGAGCGCGACCAGCAACCAGGGCAGGCCGGTCTGGGTGAAGATCACGATCATCACCAGCATGGCCAGCACGTTGAAGTAGACGCCGCCCAGGTCGGTGCGCAACCGGCCACCCCGGCTCAGCCGGTAGGAATCGGTGACGGTGCTGTACATCGCGGGCCACACCAGGTAGATGCCGACGCCCATCGCTCCCGGCCGCGCGCCGCCGTACCGGCAGGCCGCGACGTGCCCGAACTCGTGGAAGATCCCGGCGACGATGAGCACGCCGAGCACCAGCAGGATCTGCTCCGGCCGGTCTATCAACTCCCGCGCACCTGCCAGCAGCTGAGCGACTCCACCCCGAACGGCCAGCCAGGTCTCGGCCGCGATGAAAGCGACCAGTGCGAGGACCACGATCGGTGGCCAGAACAGGGGTTGGAAGATCCGCGCGATCACCGCGACGACGTGCTCGGGAACCAACGCGACCCGGAACTTCAACGCCAGCAACCGATCCCGGCCCTTGAGCAGCGGTGCGGACTGGTCCGATGCGGAGTCGGTCGCCACGATTCCCGCACGGCGCAACCGGGTTTCGACGAGGTAGGACACCTGCTCGGCGGTGATCTCGCGACCCCAGTTGGTGCTGAGCTCGGTGGCGAGCTGCGCGTAGCTGCGCTGGCCGTCGAGCCCGACGGCCACGAGGTAGAGCAGGTGGGAGAGCTGCAGGATCTGGCCGTCGACGCGACGGACCAGGTAGGGCGGCTCGCGGTGGCCGGAGCCCTGGTACTGGCCGATCAGTTCGGTGCCCGCGACGAGGGCGGGCACGGTGGGTTGTTCGGCCGCGGGTTCCCCGGTCTGGTGCTCCTCAGCGGCCATCACGACTCCTCGGAGTGCTGTGCGGTCGGCGGGCGCACGAGATTCAGTGCGCCCGCCGACCCGTGGTGCACCGTCACATGCCCGGCGCACCACCGACGTCACCTCGGGTTTCCACCTCCGGTGCCTCCGGTGCCGTTGCCACCGATGCCGTCACCGCCGATGCCGTCGCCGCCGTCGCCGCCGTCACCGCCATTGCCGCCGGGGCCGCCGTCGCCGCCATTGCCGCCGTTGCCGCCGCCTTGACCACCACCGGTTCCGCCACCGGTGCCGCCGGTACCACCGTTGATGTCACCGGTGGACGTGATGTCGTTGTCCCCGTAGGCATCGATGTGGTTGGGTGGCGAGTCGAGGACTACGACGTCCGAGCCGTTCCACGGAAGCCAGAAGGTCGACATGACCGTGCGCGCCGGCAGGAACTCCACGCGCTGGGCTTCCAGTTCGGCATCGCTCAGCGGTCCAGAGGATCGTGGCATCAGGTGCTCCTTCGCAAACTCAGTGAATCCACCGGAAGAACCGGAACGAGGCCACCCCCTCGAGGATCGCGCTCCAGTGGCACGTTCCTGGCGCACGGGGCAGAACGTAGAAGCACCGGGCCGAGGACGCACCTCGAATCACCCGCTAGGAGTGCGCCTCTCGTGGGACCGCCGTGCGCGTTGCGTCGGTTTTCGCTGCGAGACCAGGTGTTCAGGGGTTCCGTCGATCGGCCTCCGGTGTCGCGGCGAGGTGGCCGCCGGGACCGCCGCTGCCGCCCGTGCCGCCGGTGTCGGCGACGCTGTTGAGACCGCGGAGCCCGGGGATGCCGGGGGTGATCCCGTCGCCACCAGTACCGCCGTCGCCGCCGTCGCCGCCCGCGCCGCTGATGGTGTTCACAGTGGCCCGAGCGCCGTCCTGGGACATGATGTTGCCGATGTTGGCCACACCGCCCGCCCCACCGGTTCCGCCCTTGCCGCCGCTGCCCTCGACCTCGTTCTCCGTGGTCGCGGCCTCGCGGGAGTTCATCTCGTAGGCGGATCCGCCGTCACCGCCGCGACCTCCTCGACCGCCCTTGCCGCCCTGGACGGTGATGTCGTCGGTGCCGGTGCTGACGATGGTGCCGGTCTGGCCGTTGCCGGCGCCGCCGCGACCGTTGGCCTTTGTGCTGCCACCGCCGCCGTTGCCGCCGTCACCCCCGTTCCCGCTGCGGGCGTCCGGCACGGCGTTGCCGCCGCGGCCCCCGATTCCGCCGGTGCCGCTGTCGCCACCGGTGATCGTGATGGTGTTCTCGCCGTCGCCGGGGTAGATGTGGCCGAGGTTGCCGGTGCCGCCGTCGCCGGAGTTGCCACCCTTGCCGCCGCGGGAGTCCGCGGGATTGGCGCTGCCCGGGCCACCGTCGCCGCCCACACCGCCGTTGCCGCCCTTGCCGCCGGTGATGATGATCGTGTCGTTGCCGGTGCCGCCGTTGATCACGCCGGTCTCCGTCACGCCTGCGCCACCGGTTCCGCCGTGACCACCCGTCCCGGCGCTGCCGCCAGCTCGCGCGGAAGCGCCGTCGACCCCGGCCGTCCCGCCGGTGCTGCCACCGTTCTCGCCGCCGTTCTCGCCGTCGCGGACGTCGCCGCTGCGGCCGCCGTCGAGGTGGCCGTTGCCGCCCTTGCCTCCGTTGCCTCCGGCGCGGCCGGTCACGACGATGAGGTCGTCGCCGGCACCGGCGTTGATGGTGCCTGCCACGGCGCCGTTGAGGTAGAACCGGTCGTTGCCGTCGGTGCCTTCGACGACGGTTCCCTCCGGGACGCCGCGGTCGCAGACGATGTCCATCCCCGAGCCGTTGGGCGTGCGGGTGCAGGACGGCGGCGCGGCTTGAGCCGACGGGATCGCCGCGAGGCTGAAGGTCACCGCGAGCAGCGCGGCGCTCGGCAGCGGTCCCCAGCGCCAGATCCTGGCGTCGGTCCGCAACGTCGGGTCGCAGGTAACGGTGGGGGTTTCGGCCCACGTGGTCCGATGTGGACGATTGCGCATCGGCACTGCTCCTTACCGAAGATGGTTACGGCTAGGCCAAACAGCGCGGAAGTCTAGGCCGAACAAACCAGCGGTGGTGGGTGCCGGGAGAGTGATGTTGGGGGAAATATCTGCGATCACCCACCTGGGTGGCCGCTGTTCTGCTCCCGGAACGGCAAGATGTCTCGGAATGTCGGATCGTCTTGCTCGTCAGTGTTGGATAATGGTTCGAGAAATCACGTTCTAATGAATTTGAGGTAGTGCGTCTAGATTCTTCGAAAATGTTGTCCAGATGTGTTCGCGGTGTCGTTGAGCAGGGGTTTTCCATTGATCTAGGTATTGTGTTGATTTCGGACTGCGCTGCCTCTGCGTGGCGTTTACCCTGCGTTCTGATGCCAACGAAAATGGGGCATTGGATGGGGGATCTGGGGGGATTGTGTGACCTTGTTCCGGCATCGATCTCCGCCGAGCATTCCGAGCCCGCGCAACAAGAGGAGGACCAGGTGTTCGACGAGACTGGACCGTTGAGCTTCGAAGAACTGGACGAGCAGCGCCTCGAGTTCCTGCCCGCACGCACGGTCATGTCGACCTTCCCGCTGCACAGCGGCTGGGACAACTACGTGATCAACGGTGGCGACGGCGGTCAGGGCGGCGGAACCGGTGGCGGCCAGGGCGGCGGTGACGGTGGCTCCGGCGGTGACGGAAACAGCGGTGGCCACGGCGGTTTCGGTGGCCCCGGTGGCTTCGGCTTCGGTGGCTTCGGCATCGGTGGCCCCGGTTTTGGTGGCAACGGTGGGCCCAACTTTCCCTGGTGACCTGACCTGAACGTGGCGCGGTGGGCGGAACGCGCTGCGGTGTTCGCCCCATCGCAGCGCGAAGCGGCTTCCGCTCGACCGCGCCACGCGGACCGCTCGGGCATGCCCCGCCCGAGCGGTCCGCTCCGTGCTGGCGAGGTCAGCAGGCGGGCGGTGCACTGTGGGCTGCACTGGAGTTCGCCCGATCGATCCCCGCTGAGACTCCCGAAAGCGCGCTTGCCTGGAGCGAGGGCAGGCGCGCTAGGTTGCGTTCTTCGCGCTCATCGGCGGGCTGTCGACCGGCACCACCGCGCTGTGGGGTGGGCGCTACTGGTTCAACCGCAGCGGTGCGCTAGTCGGGGGAGGTGGGATTCCAAATTTAGTACTGCAACGGCAGTTCAGGGGTAGCCGCGTTTTCGGTAGTGGCTGGTTCGGGCTTGGAGTTGGCGTTGTCGGCGCCAGTGTGACCAGGC